>NZ_LZGZ01000101.1:0-16145 GCF_001690515.1 Gilliamella sp. Fer4-1
AGTTCTGTTTTCACGGCGGTACGAAAAGAATTTATCTTGTTCAGTATAAGTGCAATAATCACCACCAAAAATTTGCGTTATTCCCATCATTTGTAAGCGCTGTTTAGCAATTAAATAAAGGTCGGCTAGGTACTTTTGTTCGGTAGGATTGATTAATTTGAACGCGAATTGTGATTTTTTATCGACTTTTTCAAATTGCTGTTTGACTTCAATACCGACTTCAAACTTTTTGGCACTGATAGTAGGGCCTAACCAAGCAATGATATTTGCTGGCGAGCAGGCAAATTTCTTAACCGTTTCTTCTAATATACCATTACATAATCCTCGCCAACCTGCATGGGTTGCGGCGACTTCGTCACCATTTGTTGTGCAAAATAATACAGGCATACAGTCTGCGGTTAGTACTACACTAACTTGTTTGGGTTGATTAGTATATGACGCATCGGCTTCAAGTGTTTGATTCAAATCGATGTTAGCTGTTGGCGGTTGTAATGGCATTTGTGAGATATCAAGCACTGAGGTGCTGTGAGTTTGTATTAGCCAATGCGGTTCGCTAGGTATTTGTTCCGCTTGCATAATGCGACGGCGGTTTTCCGCAACATCTTCTACGTTATCCCCCGTTCGATCACCCATATTTAAACTTGCAAATGATGCTAAGCTAACACCGCCACTACGTGTTGTAGTAAAGGCACGAATATTTTTTGGCGCCGTCCAATATGGGTAAATCGATTTAATCATATTTATCACCAATCAAGTTCATCTTTATGTTGTTCAGTATCTTGTTGCAATGCTTGAATCAATTTTTGCATATCATCAGGAATAGGCGCATGCCATTCCATCAGTTCACCTGTAATTGGGTGGAATAATCGCAACATGGTAGCATGTAGTGCTTGCCTATCAAAATCACGAAGCGTTTGAATAAATAAGTCGCTAGCACCTTTTGGCGGCCTTGGACGCCCACCATAAAGAGGATCGCCAATTAGTGGGTGCGCAATATGGGCCATATGAACTCGGATTTGATGAGTTCGCCCTGTTTCTAGTCTTAAGCGTAAGCGTGTGTGCAAGCGATATTTTTCCATCACTCGATAATGTGTAACAGCGGGTTTGCCAGTTGGAAAAACAGCCATGTGAGTTCGTTTAGTTGGATGACGTGTGATAGGCTGATCCACTGTGCCACCTGCGGTTATAATACCCATAGCAACAGCTTCGTATTCGCGCGTGATTTCGCGTAGTTGGAGCGCTTCAACTAAGTGCGTTTGAGCAGTAATAGTTTTAGCAACAACCATTAAGCCCGTGGTATCTTTATCAAGCCGATGCACTATCCCTGCGCGTGGCACTCGGGATATTTCTGGATAATGGTAGAGCAAGGCATTGAGCACTGTACCATTAGGGTTACCTGCGCCAGGATGTACCACTAAATCTCGAGGTTTGTTGATCACTAAAATATCGTCATCTTCATAAACTACATCGAGTTTTATATTTTCAGGTTGGTGATGGGTTTCTTCTTCAATTTCGGCATTGATTATTATTTTTTCACCACCCAGTACTCTTTCTTTGGGTTTATTGACGATCACATTGTTGACAGTGACTTTATTATTGACAATCCAATCTTTTATTCTAGATCGTGAGTAATCAGGGAAAAGTGCTGATAATGCTTGATCTAAGCGCATTCCTAGCTGGTTTTGTTCTATTTCAGTTGATAATTTTAACTCGTGCATGTGTAATTTATCTATTTTAAGCTGTTTTGTTTTAGAGTATTATATACCAATCATAGCTTTTAATGTTTAATTATATTTGGATTAAAACTGAATGAAATTGCGTTTACACTCTTTGTTAGCTATCGCTTTAAGTGGCATGTTAATTGGATGTACATCATCTAAACCTGATGTTGAAAATGTGCCTGAAATTGAGCTTCATAATAAAGCGAAATCAGATCTTGAAAATGGTAATATTAAATCCAGTATTGCTATATTAGAGGCTATGGACAAAAATTATCCATTTGGTCCTTATTCTCAACAAGTACAACTTGATTTAATTTATGCTTACTACAAGTCTGCCGATTTTCCGTTAGCGATTGCCTCAATCGACCGATTTTTAAAATTAAATCCAACGCACCCTAATGTAGATTGGATTATTTATATGCGTGGCATTTCAAATATGGCACAAGACGATAATATGATTCAAGGCTGGTTTAATGTTGATCGCTCAGACCGCGATGCAGATTATGCAGCTGCTGCATTTAAAGACTTTAATTACTTAGTATCTAGTTTTCCAAACAGCCACTATACTGCCGATGCACAAAAACGCCTTGTGTTTTTGAAAAATAGATTAGCCCGCTATCAGTTGAAAGTAGCGCAGTTCTATACTAAACGCGGTGCTTATGTAGCAGTAATTAATCGTGTGACAGATATGTTAACGATGTTCCCCGATACCGATTCGACTAAAAAAGCATTGCTATTAATGCGTAATGCTTATAATGAACTAGGCTTAGTAAACGAAACCCAAAAAGTTGATACACTGATCCAAGCAAATCTTCACAACATGCCGAAAGAAGAGCAACGTTCATTCTTATCATATTTTACTAGCATTTTTAATGGCGGTTAGACTGTTTTGAATTCGACAGCCCACCAATTGATAATTTTACCTAATATTAATTGCTATTTACATTTTATTAAATAGCAATTGGTTTTTCTGGTTATAGCCAATCAGCTTAAATGACTATAGCTTATTAATTGACTAAATCTCAGCAAAAATATCCTCTTTAACTTATCACTTATTATTCTTTAAATTGATTGTAGTTATTTAAATTCATCATGACAAAAATCAATGCACCAATTCATATATCATTTGTAAAACGAATCAATAACCAATACAATTAGCGACATATTTTTATTAGCAATAATAGATAGGACATTAACTCGTCATGCAAGAACAATATCGCCCTGATGAAATCGAAGCCACTGTACAAAAACACTGGCAAGAAAATAAAACCTTTCACGTTACTGAAGATCCATCAAAAGAGAAGTACTACTGCTTATCAATGCTCCCTTACCCTTCTGGGCGCTTGCATCTTGGCCATGTTCGTAACTATACCATTGGTGATACCATTTCACGTTATCAGCGCTTAAACGGTAAAAATGTACTACAGCCTATCGGTTGGGATGCGTTTGGTTTGCCTGCTGAAGGTGCTGCTGTTAAAAATAATAGTGCTCCTGCAAAATGGACTTATGAAAATATTGCTTATATGAAAAAGCAATTACAGCTTTTAGGCTTTGGTTATGATTGGGATCGTGAAGTGACCACTTGTCGTCCCGAATACTATAAATGGGAACAATGGTTCTTCACTAAACTATTTGAAAAAGGCTTAGTTTATAAAAAAACCTCAGCAGTTAACTGGTGCCCTAACGATCAAACGGTTCTTGCTAATGAGCAAGTGGTTGAAGGTTGCTGCTGGCGTTGTAACACCCCTGTTGAGCGTAAAGAGATCCCGCAATGGTTTATTAAAATTACTGCTTATGCCGAAGAATTGCTTAATGATCTAGACACATTAGAAAGTTGGCCAGAGCAAGTTAAAACCATGCAACGTAACTGGATTGGTCGTTCTGAAGGGGTCGAATTTGATTTTGCTGTTGAAAATTACGCTGATAAGTTACGCGTCTACACAACACGCCCTGATACGTTAATGGGCGTTAGCTTTGTCTCCGTTGCCGCAGAGCATCCGCTTGCTCAATTAGCAGCCAAAAACGATCCTAAAATTGCCGAGTTTGTCGCTGAATGTAAAAACACTAAAACAGCCGAAGCCGATATGGCAACCATGGAAAAGAAAGGTATTGCTACTGGTTTTTATGCTATTCACCCTTTAACAGGTAAAAAAGTCCCTGTTTGGATTGCCAATTTTGTGTTAATTGAATATGGCACAGGCGCAGTAATGGCGGTTCCTGCCCATGACGAGCGTGATTATGAGTTTGCTTCTAAATATAACTTGCCAATTAACTCCGTTATTTTAAACCAAGACGGCAATGCACCTGATGTATCTGAGCAAGCCTATACTGAGCATGGGATCCTATTTAATTCTGGTGAGTTTGATGGCCTTAATTTTGAACAAGCATTCAATGCCATTGCTGATAAGCTAATAGGATTGGGTATTGGTCAACGTAAAGTTAACTACCGTTTACGCGACTGGGGTGTTTCACGCCAACGCTATTGGGGAGCGCCAATTCCAATGGTGACACTTGAAGATGGTACAACCATACCTACTCCAGCAGATCAATTACCAGTTATTTTACCTGAAGATGTCGAAATGAATGGCATTACCAGCCCGATTAAGGCCGATCCTAACTGGGCAAAAACAACTGTAAACGGACAAAACGCACTGCGTGAAACTGATACTTTTGATACTTTTATGGAATCATCTTGGTATTATGCTCGTTATACTTGCCCACACTATGACAAAGGCATGTTAGATGAAAACGCGGCAAACTATTGGTTACCTGTTGATCAATATGTCGGTGGTATTGAACATGCTATTATGCATTTACTTTATTTTAGATTCTTCCATAAATTAATGCGTGATTTTGGTTTGGTATCATCAGACGAACCAGCAAAACGCTTGCTATGCCAAGGCATGGTATTAGCAGATGCATTTTACTACACAAGTCCAACGAATGAACGTATTTGGGTGTCACCAACTGAAGTCACGATTGAACGTGATGAGAAAGGACGCATTGCTAAAGCCATTGACAGTAAAGGTAATGAGCTTGTTCATGCTGGCATGACGAAGATGTCAAAATCGAAAAATAATGGTATCGATCCACAAGAAATGGTTGAAAAATACGGTGCGGATACCGTTCGGTTGTTTATGATGTTTGCTTCGCCTGCTGATATGACACTGGAATGGCAAGAGTCTGGCGTTGAAGGTGCTAACCGATTTATTAAACGTGTTTGGCGTTTAGTTTACGAACATGCCCAAAAGGGACAAACAGCTAAACTTGATATTGCAAGTTTAAATAGCGAACAAAAAACATTACGTCGTGAATTACATAAAACCATTGCGAAAGTGAGTGATGATATTGGTCGTAGACAAACCTTTAATACGGCTATTGCTGCTGTGATGGAGTTTATGAATCGCTTACAAAAAGCGCCACAAGAAACCGAGCAAGATCGAGCTCTAATGGATGAGGCATTAAATGCAATTGTTCGATTACTTTACCCTATGATGCCACACGCCTGTTTTGTTATGTGGCAAGCTTTAGGCCATAGCGAATCGATCGATAACACTACATGGCCTATCGCTGATGAATCGGCAATGGTTGAAGATGAAAAGCTCATTGTTGTGCAAATTAATGGTAAAGTTCGCGGTAAATTTACTGTACCAGCTAATGCCGATCAAGATTTTGTTATGGCACAAGCAAAACAAGAGCCTAACATCCAAAAATATTTGATCGATGTTGCTATCCGTAAGGTGATTTACGTACCGGGTAAATTGTTAAACCTTGTTGTTGGTTAATATTGTTTGATAACTCAATTTAGGCGGTTATAAGTATGAGAAAATATTTAGCATTCATTATGTTATTAACAATATCCTTAACAGGATGTGGATTTCATCTGCAGCATGAGCCAGAAGTACCTGAACGTTTCAAAACGATGTCTTATGTAAGTTATGATCCTTATGGCCGCCTGTCTCGCAATATTAAAGAGTTATTGCACGATAACCAAGTGACTCTAGCTAATAATAATGCTTCAGAGCAATTGCCATCGCTAAGAATGATAAGCGAAAATCTAAGTCGCAATACCATTTCGATTTATCAGGATGGTAAAGCTGCCGAATATCAATTAGTCTTAGCTGTTGAAGCACAAGTTGTTATTGCTGGTCAACAAACATACCCAATTAATGTTCGTGTATTTAGAACGTTCTTTGATAATCCATCTGAAGCATTAGCGAAAACGGTCGAGCAAGATTTAATTGAAAACGAGATGTTTAAACAGGCAGCTAAACAAATCATTCGTAAATTAAAATCAATTGATGCGGTAAATTAACGTTATCATGATTAAAATTAGTGCCGATCAAATTAGCCATAAATTAGGATCACCTTATTATTTGATTTTAGGTAGTGATCCTTATTTACAGCATTATACGCAAACTGAGTTACGAAACGCTTTTAAACTTGCTGGCTTTGATGAACAGCTTACTTTTGTTATTGATAATCAAACTGATTGGATAGCCATTTTTGATTGCTGCCAAGCAATGAATTTATTTTCAAGCAACACTTTGCTTCTACTTGATTTTGGTGAGAATTCATTAAATGCAGGCATTACCGCTAAACTTAATACGCTCAGCGAGATTTTAACGCCTGATATTGCACTGATAATCACGCTCAATAAAATGACTAAAACACAAGAAAATGCAATTTGGTATAAAGCTTTATCGGATAAATTGGTTGTTGTCAATTGTGCCACACCCGATACCTTACAACTACCACAATGGGTTAAAAATCATTTACAGCAACAACAAATTGCTATTGAGCCTAAAGCAATAGATCTACTTTGCTATTATTATGAGGGCAATTTGCTTGCATTAACGCAAATTATTGCACAGCTAAAATTGTTGTATCCCGATCACATCATTTCTTATGACGAAGTCGAAAGCAATATTAATGATTCAGCAATATTTACGCCCTATCATTGGACTGATGCATTAATGGCCAATAAAATAAAAAGGGCTATGCATATTTTACAGCAGTTAAAGATGAATGAATTTGAGCCATTAATCTTGTTGCGAATTATTCAACGTGAGCTAATACTGATCATTAATTTAAAAAAAGGGTTACAGCAAAAATCTTTAAAACAGGTTTTTGATGAATATAAAATTTGGCAAAATAAAAGAACGATTTATACCAATTATCTAAATCGTTGTGATATTAAAAGCTTGTTTAATTTACTAGCCAAACTGACTGAAATTGAAATCAGTCTAAAACATGATAATCAAGTTCAAATATGGGACGAAATATTTAATTTATCGATGCAATTTATGGGATTAGATAAATGTTGAACGCATTATTAGGAGGGACTTTTGATCCTATCCATTATGGACATCTTCGTCCTGCTATTTCATTAGCAAATGAAGTGGGATTAAAGCAAATTAGTTTATTGCCTAATCATATTCCACCCCATAAACCTCAACCCGAAGCCAATACTGAACAACGTTTAACAATGTTAAAATTAGCTATCGAAGATTTACCTTTATTTGCGTTAGATATAAGAGAGATCGTTCCTAGAGCATCAAAACGCCCGTCTTACACTATTGAAACACTTCAAGCGTGGCGAGAAGAAAAGGGAAATAGTAATGGACTGGCGTTTATTATGGGGCAAGATTCATTATTGAGCTTGCCAACTTGGAACAAATGGAAAACACTGCTCGATTACTGCCATTTGTTAATTTGCCGTAGACCAGGTTATGCACAAAATACCAATAACATTGAGCTACAACAATGGATTGATGAACATAGTACAACCAAAGTTGAACAATTACATGACTCACCTCATGGCTATATCTTTTTTGCGCATACACCACTTGAAGATATTTCAGCAACGGAAATTAGGCGAAATATTAACAATCAAGCACGTTGTGAAAAGTTATTGCCACCTCAAGTATGGCACTATATTCAGCAACAAAGACTTTATAACATAAAGAAATAGTAGAAAGGGCTTTACATCTGACAGTTTTTTCGGCATTATTTCGCCGCTGTATTTATATATTCTGAACTCAGTTTTTTTGTGTTTATACTTAGCTTGTTAGGCTTCTCATCAAATACCGATAAGGTAAGATAAAAGTGTAACATTATTGTTTTGTCATTAAGCACTTTACATGGCAAATCAATTAAGTATATTTAATTTGTATTTATTATTAAGAGGCCCCAATGGCAAAAGAAGATAACATTGAAATGCAAGGTACCATACTTGATACACTTCCAAACACGATGTTTCGTGTTGAACTTGAAAATGGTCATGTCGTTACTGCACATATTTCTGGTAAGATGCGAAAAAATTATATTCGTATTCTCACTGGCGATAAAGTTACTGTTGAAATGACGCCTTACGATCTATCTAAAGCACGTATCATCTTCCGTAGTCGCTAATATCGTTATCTAAATAAACTATTTAAAAGTATAACGGTTTATTTATCTCTTTTTTAATAAAAAATCCGTCGACCTTTGTCGACGGATGAGTGATAAATTTAAACTAGCGATTTAATCTTCTTTAGAAAAGTTCATCTGATCGTATTTAACCCATTTTGTCTTTTTGACTATTTTGTAACTAAAATAAATTACTAAAAATAGCGGTAAACCAATATAGGTTGCAATCACGCCATTCCAGTCAATGGTGTCTTGTAAAAATGCTTCGTAATTCTGACCTAAAGTAATAATCAAACATAGTACAAAAGCAAAAATAGGCCCCAATGGGAATAAGTTTGAGCGATATGGTAATTTATTAAGATCATGACCTTGAGCAATATAACCTTTTCTAAAACGATAATGGCTAATGGCGATACCAAGCCAAGCAATAAAGCCCGTCATACCCGACATGTTCAACAACCACAGATAAACTTCTTGATCTTTGTACATAGATGTTAAGAAACAAAGCATAGCGACAAATGTCGTTACTAGTAGCGCCACTCTAGGCACCCCTGATGACGATAATTTTCCAAAAATTTTCGGAGCCTTACCTTCTTTAGCTAAGGCATAAAGCATTCGAGTTGACGCATACAATCCTGAATTACCAGCAGAAAGAACTGATGTCAAAATAACAGCATTCATTAATGCCGCAGCTGACAGTAACCCTGCATTTTGGAATACTAAAGTAAATGGGCTTACACTAATGTCGGTTTCGTTATTGCGCAACAAATTAGGATCAGTATATGGAATAATTAAACTAATGACTAAGATTGCAAAGATATAAAATAACAAGATTCGCCAAAATACTTGTTTCATTGCTTTAGGGATGTTTTTTTCTGGAGAACTTGATTCACCCGCAGCAATACCTATCAGCTCTGTGCCTTGGAACGAAAACCCAACCACCATAGCTACGCCAATCATTGATGAAAATCCACCAACAAACGGAGCGTCACCTACTTGCCAATTGTGCCAACCTGCACCTTGTGCTCCACCCAAAATACCGACAATCATGAGCAACCCAACAGCAATAAAAAGAACAACAGTGACAACTTTAATTAGTGAAAACCAAAATTCTGCTTCACCAAAGCCTTTAACCGAAATATAGTTAAGGCAAAAGATAATGCTTAAAAATAGAAAGCTCCAAAGCCAACTATAACTGCCTAAATCTATCCAATATGAGATCACCAATTGCGCTGCAACTAAGTCAACCGCAACAGTAATTGCCCAGTTGTACCAATAATTCCAGCCAATAGCAAAACCAAATGCCTCATCGACATAACGTGATCCATAAGTTGCAAATGTTCCTGAAACGGGAAGGTAAGCAGCCAATTCACCCAAGCTTGTCATTAAAAAGTAAACCATTACGCCGATAATGGCATAAGAAAGTAGTGCCCCTCCTGGGCCTGCCTGCGCAACTGTTGCACCAGATGCAACAAATAATCCTGTACCAATGGAACCACCAATGGCAATCATGGTTAAATGACGAGCCTTTAAATCTCGTTTTAATTTATTTTTCATAGCAATATTCTTCTTTATTAAAGAGAGTCAATTTTATAGCGTATACGTATTTTCAACACGTTACATTCTTAGCTGTCAACTGGCAGCTCAAAATTTATATTAATCATTACAGATAAAATAAAATGCGCAGAAGTGTATCAAAAAAAAAGCATGACGAGATAAATAATTTTAATAATAAATCTCATTTGTTAAATAGAAGCAATACTTACCCACGTGTAAGTTGTTCTAATTGAGTTAAATAATCCAATGCTTGCTCACGATTATCACCGCACATCTCGTAACAGGGTTGTAACCGCTCACAAACCGATGGTCTTGATGCAAGCCCAAATAGCTGGCATTTAAAATCTTCACCTAAATGAATACAAGCAATACCAGCTATTTTACCATTAGGCATACCAGGAATATGAGAAGAAATTGATGGTGCAATACAACAAGCACCACAATTTTCTCGACATTGAAATAAATTTGCCATCATTTTTCCTTTAATTTAAAGCTTATTAATAAATTTAGTTGGTGACAATAACAAGTTAGCGTTAAAATAGCGAGTTAATTTTTTAACTCTATTTTTAATAATCGCGAAGAAAATATTATGGCTAAAGCAAATGAAATAAAACGTGGCGATGCAGTCACCTATAATGGCAAATTATTACTCGTTAAAGATATTGATGTTCAAAGCCCTAGTGCTCGTGGTGCCAGTACGCTTTATAAAATGCGTTTTACTGACGTCAAAAATGGCGGCAAAGTCGAAGAACGATTTAAAGGAGATGATATCCTCGAAACCATTGAACTGTCTCGCCGTCCTGTTAGTTTTTCTTATGTTGATGGGGATGAATATGTGTTTATGGATAATGAAGATTACACATCATTTATTTTCAAAAAAGAACAAATTGAAGATGAGCTTTTATTTATTCCTGAGGGCGGAATGGATGGAATTCAAGTATTAATGGCGGACGACGAAGTCATCGCATTAGAGCTACCACAAACTGTCGATTTAGAAATTGTTGAAACATCGCCAAGTATTAAAGGCGCTTCAGCAAGCGCACGAACTAAACCTGCAACATTATCAACGGGTCTTGTTATTCAAGTTCCTGAGTATATTGATAATAATGAAAAAGTCAAAATTCACATCGCTGAGCGTCGCTATATGAGCCGAGCGGAATAACTAATAAGATTGTGATGAATACATATAATCAAAATAAACTACATAAACGATTGCGTCGCCTAACGGGCGAAGCAATCGCTGATTTTAATATGATCGAACAAGGCGATCGTATTATGGTTTGCCTATCAGGTGGTAAAGATAGTTATACTTTGCTTGATATTCTTATTAATTTAAAAATCAGTGCCCCAATAAATTTCGAATTAATTGCGGTTAATTTAGATCAGAAACAACCTGGTTTTCCCGAACACGTTTTACCAGAGTATTTAAATTCGCTTGGTATTGAGTATAAAATCGTCCAAGAAAATACCTATGGCATTGTTAAAGAAAAAATCCCTGAAGGCAAAACAACTTGTTCTTTATGCTCACGCCTTCGTCGGGGAATTTTATATCGCACTGCGACCGAGCTTGGCGCAACTAAAATTGCGCTTGGGCATCATCGTGATGATATATTAGAAACACTGTTTTTAAATATGTTCTATGGTGGCAAACTTAAAGCAATGCCCCCTAAGTTAATGAATGATTCGGGTGAACATATCATTATCCGACCGCTGGCTTACTGTAAAGAAAAAGATATTGCTAAATATGCGCAAATTAAGCAATTCCCGATTATTCCTTGTAATCTTTGTGGTTCACAACCCAACTTACAAAGACAAGTCATTAAAGAAATGCTAAATGAGTGGGATAGGAAGTTTCCTGGCCGGATAGAAACCATGTTTCGAGCCACGCAAAATATCACCCTATCCCATTTGTGTGATACTAATTTATTTGATTTTAAAGGGATCCAAAAAGGTGATAGTGCTATTAATGGTGGTGACATCGCTTTTGACCGCGAAGATATCGCACCAATCAGCTTTGATGCTTCAGGTCTTGAAGATCAGGATCTGATTTTGTGGAAAGAAGTAAAATAGTGGCTTAATACTTAATATTGTAGACTCACACCGCTTCCTCATGAATGCCACTAATGTGGCATTTATTTTTTATTAATATCACTCAACATGTTTTAAAACTTTACCGTTGTGAAGAAATTTTAGTGAATATATACGTAGATAATACATGCGATTGAGTAAAAAATTTTACAAATTCAGTTGCTATGTACAAAGTAATAGTTTTAAAAAGCTTATTGGATAATTTGAAATTAAGCCTTTCTAAAAACAATTATTTAATCTATCCATTACTGGCAGCTAAAATTTTCAGCCATTAATAATATTAAAACAACATTTTCCACAAATGCTTGCAAAATCCCTCTCCTTTAGTATTTTATTATTGCTTTATTTCATGGCGAAATAATCGAAAATAACAAGCTTCTTTATTTTCATTACTATAAAATATTACCTAATCAAGTATCGTGGTTCAAAGGTAAACAATTCATCCCCCATGATGAGCCTTCTCATTCTAGCCGTTGTGAGGCTATCATGATAAATGACTTAATGCTTTTCTCCGCTTTTGACTACAAGCCTCGCCTCATCGTTGAAAGTAACAAAATAATAATATTTTACTCACTACATTAACCACTTACGCCAGCTTTGATTAACAATATTTTTTACTTGACTGAATTGCGAATCATCAACAGTACTTGGTAAAGCTTGTAATGCCAATTGATGAATTTTATTGCGCATGTCAATATAAGCTTGT
This sequence comes from Gilliamella sp. Fer4-1, assembly GCF_001690515.1. Lineage (NCBI taxonomy): Bacteria > Pseudomonadati > Pseudomonadota > Gammaproteobacteria > Orbales > Orbaceae > Gilliamella > Gilliamella sp. Fer4-1. Next base: position 12,484 of record NZ_LZGZ01000101.1, read on the forward strand.
GTTAGTTGCTGGGCTTCGTTGCTATCCATAATTTGGTAATTTGTTGCGAGTTCTAAAATACGAACGTTGTCGCTCCATGTTGTCATTTTTGGGTATTGATAAGCATAATTAAGTACAAGATATTGCGATAAAAATTCAATATCACCAATTCCCCCTTCATCAATTTTTAAATTAAACAAATGCGTGTGTGATGTGCTAAGGTGGGCTCTCATTTTTTCGCGCATTTGCCGAACTTCTGTTTTTAAGGTATTTTGATCTCGCTTTTTACAAAGTACATTATGACGAATTTGGTTAAAACGTTTTATTAATTCACTTTCGCCATATACGGCTCTGGCTCGTACTAATGCTTGATGTTCCCAAGTCCAAGCTTCATTCATCTGGTAATCCTCAAATGAATTTAAGCTACACGCAAGTAACCCAGCATTTCCCTGAGGGCGGAGCCTTACATCGACTTCATATAAAATACCAAAGCTAGTACGTACATTAAATAGGTGAATAATTCGTTGTACTAAACGCAAATAAAATTGACGACTGTCGATCTGTTTTTCGCCTTTGGTCATGCTGTTTACTGGGCAATCGTGTAAAAAGACTAAATCAAGATCGGAACCATAACCTAGCTCCCAGCCACCTAATTTGCCATAAGCAACAACAACTAATCCTTTGTCATTAGCAGATAAATGCTCTGGCTGACCATAACGGGCGGTTATTTGATTCCACGCCATTTGTATAACAAAATCGAGTAATGCTTCGGCCACATAGGTTAGGTGATCACTGACTTTCATGGTGGTTAATACATGCTCAACATCTGCGGTAGCAATATGGAGTAATTGCATTTGCTTAAATTGTCGTAATGCTTCCAGTTGTTGTTCTTCATCATCCACTTGAATACGAAGTAAATATTGATAAAGTTGGCTTTTATATTCGTGTGGTACAATCGTTTGGTGTAGCGAATTAACATCAATAAGTTCATCAAGCAATATGGGGTAATGAGCAAGTTGATCACTGATCATTGGCGATGCACTGCATAAGCGAATCACCTGTTTTAATGCGACTGGATATTCTAGTAATAACTCTAAATAGGTAGTACGACTAACAATATTAACTAGCAAAGGAAAAATTCTCGATAAAATAACTATTGCTTGTTTTTCATTACAAATGGATTCTAATAATCTAGGCATCAATTGATCGAGTATTTCTCGCCCCCGTACACCAATAGTACGTTTACCGATATCATCACGAAATTGTACAAGCATTTGCCAAAGTTGATTTACATCATCATCTGAATAAGATGGCAGTATTGCTTTTACATCATTTATTTGTAGATCGGGTACCCAAAGATCATCGAACTGATCATTGTATTGTTTTGCCGTGGATGATGTCGATTCATGTTCACCAATAAGCTGATTAAATATTTGGCGATTAGCTTGCATGCGCTTAGTTAAGTCACGTTGAAAATCAGCCCAGTTAGCCAATCCCATACCGCTAGCTAGGCGCAGCTGATCAAGTTCATCATCTGGCAAGGTTTGAGTTTGTTCATCGTTAATAGCTTGCAGTAAGTTTTCACAACGGCGTAAAAAAAGATAGTTTTCACGTAATTCGGTTACTTCATCAGTATTGAGCAATAATTCTTGTTCAATAACCTGTAAAGCCGTGAGCAATGAACGCGTTTGTAACCCCACTACTCGCCCACCACGTATAAGCTGAAAGACTTGCACAATAAACTCAACTTCCCGAATTCCCCCAGCACCAAGCTTAATATTATTTTTTAAACTACGACGACGTACTTCACGTTCAATCATGCTTTTCATATTACGTAATGACTGTAAAACGCTAAAGTCGATGTAACGGCGATACACAAAGGGTTTTAGCATTTGGTAAAGTTCATTAACATAAGGCGATTGCTGATCCCCAAGTATTTTAGCTTTAACCATTGCATAACGCTCCCAATCACGACCTTGCTCTTGGTAGTAGTCTTCCATAGATGAAAAACTTAACACCAAAGGTCCGCCATCGCCTAGCGGGCGCAAGCGCATATCAACACGATAAACAAAGCCGTCTTCGGTAATTTGATCAAGTGCTTTAATTAAGCGTTGTCCTAATCGAGTGAAGAATACACTATTATCAAGCTCTCGTCGCCCACCTTGCGTTTGCCCATGCTCTGGGTAAGCAAAAATCAAATCAATATCAGACGAAAAATTAAGTTCTCCACCACCAAGCTTACCCATACCTAAAACCAGCAAGGGTTGTAATTTACCTTGCGCATTACAAGGAGTGCCCCACTCTTTACAACTCAGGTCATAAAGCCAATCACGAGCCGTAACAATAATCACTTCTGCCAACTCGCTTAATTGTAATAAAATTTGCTCATCACAACTGATATGGGTTAATTGAGACCATGCTAATCGAACTAAAATATAACGCCTAAATTGCCGTAATTCTTTCATTAATTCAGTTTCATCCGAAACTAAGGTTAATATTTTAGTTAACCAATTTTGGTAATATTGTCGTTCGTCGGCTTTCGGTGGATTGTTTGCTATCTCAGAGAGCCACTGTGGGAATCGATAAAAAGCATCCACTAAAAAATCACTTTGTACTAAAATATCAAGATTAGCTTGCACTTCATCTGGCTGGCATTGTTTAAGTTGCGAGATAACTTTTTGCTTTTGTTGTTCAAGCAAAAGGCAAAGTGGTAGATTAAATTCCGACATGGGCAAACTCTCTTAGAAATATTGTTACTAAAAGTAAAATCACCAAAATAAGCCTCTATTATAAATAACTTTTGTCATTGATATAGTATTTATATAAAAAATAAAAGTTTGTAGAAAAATAGTGACGTATGCTTTTTATTGTTATTTTATCAAAAGATCTTAAAGATAATTCACTATATATTGAGTATCTTATTTAAGATTCGTTATTTACTTCAAGTGGTTAATTTTGATTTAAGGCAGGTAATTATTTTTACCATTTAAACGGTATAGACATATTGAATGTTTTTTACAAAATAAGGAATCCCTCATAATTAATAGATAGCTAATCATCAGGTAATTTATTCGCTACTTTTGGGTGTACTATTTTGGAAGATGAGCTACATCAATGGAGCTTATTTAATAAAAGAAAAATCTTAAAATTCTATCGTATCAATGTTCAATACGATAGAATGATGATCTTATTTGCTAAAAAATATCTTTACTACTTTGCGAACAACGAGCCAACCAATCAAACATAACACAACAAAAAATGCTATAATATAAGAGAATGCAATAGCTAAAATTTGTTTATCATTCAATGATTCAACCATCTTATCAAGCCATCCCAAATTCATAAAATAGGTATTGATAAAAAAAACAATTATAGATAGTAGCAAGGTTACACTAAAAGCAATAGCAGAACTAAAAGCTAAATTTTTTAGTTGAAGTTTAGACCCGACAGAAGTAAATTGTTTGCGTAAAGCAATGTAGCCAACGGTATTACATATTAGTAAAAAAATTGAATGAAAACTCATCGCAAAAATATCTGATTCGAAAAGAAAATCAGGAAGTAAAAAGTAATTCAAAAAGAATAAGACAATAACCAAATAATAAAAATTAAATAACAAGATAAATAAAGATAAATGAATTTTTTGACTATACTTTGGAGGTAATGCAATCATTTCCAGTTCCGTT
>NZ_LZGZ01000102.1:0-7333 GCF_001690515.1 Gilliamella sp. Fer4-1
TATGTTCGTGGTGGCGGAATAAATGGCTTTTATCGGAATCGTATTGATGGAGCCATCGATCTATACTGGCAAAATAAAGTTGATTATCTATTATTAAGTGGCGATAACGCGCTTTTGAGTTACAACGAACCCATCACCATGAAGAAAGATTTAATAAAAGCAGGTATTCCTAGCGATTCGATTGTTTTAGATTATGCCGGCTTTAGAACATTTGATTCGGTAGTTCGAGCCAATAAAGTATTTGATGCCAATGACTTTACTATTATTACGCAAGAGTTTCACTGTGAACGGGCTATTTTTATTGCGCTTGCACATAACATTCAAGCACAATGTTTTGCTGTACCAGCACCAGCAAGCATGAAACTAGTGCGCATTCGTGAAATGTTTGCACGCGTCAGTGCCTTTATTGATCTCTATATTCTTAATAAAGAACCCAAATATCTTGGCCCAGTAATTCCTATCATTACTAATAGTCATTAGTTTTATTTAGCCTAAATTTTTTGTAAAGAAAATTCAGGTAATACGTCTATTGTGGTATAAAAACACAGCAAAGAAAAGATTGTCCAATAAATTAGATTGCATTTTTATGCAAAAAAAAGTAATATTTAATCAATTATACAGTCAAGAAAAATATATAATGAATATTGAATTAAACCATATTAACTGTTTTTATGGTACACATCAGGCCTTAAATGATGTTTCTCTTAGCTATCCACTTGGCGAAACAATTGTATTACTTGGTCAAAGTGGTGCGGGTAAAAGCTCTTTATTAAAAGTATTCAATTTACTTGAAATACCGACATCAGGTAAAATGACTATTGCCAACTCGCATTTTGATTTTTCAGAAAAAATCAGCGAATCCACAATTCGACACCTTCGCAAAAATGTCGGCATGGTTTTTCAAAATTACAATTTATGGCCACATTTAACGGTGCTAGAAAATTTGATTGAAGCGCCCTGCCAAGTTTTAAAGTTATCAAAAAAAGAAGCTAGCGATAAAGCAATGGCAATTTTAGCGCGGTTACAAATTGATAATATGGCTCAGCGTTATCCCCTTCATCTTTCAGGAGGTCAACAACAAAGAGTGGCTATTGCAAGGGCATTAATGATGGAGCCACAAATATTATTATTTGATGAACCAACAGCCGCATTAGATCCAGCGATCACATCACAAATTGCTGAAATTATTAATGAGCTTTCACAAACAGGTATTACACAAATTATTGTGACTCATGAAGTCGATTTTGCGCGCAAAGTAGCTTCACAAGTCATTTATATGGAGCATGGCAAAATTATTGAGCAAGGACAACTTGAATGCTTTGCACATCCTAAAACCGAGCAATTTAAAGCTTATTTATCACATTAATTAAAATAAAATTGGGTGGATATATGAAAAAAACGTTACTAGCCATTTGTCTTGCAGGAACAACATTTTTAGCTCAAGCTGTAGACACTTTAACCATCGGCACTGAAGCAACTTATGCGCCTTTTGAATTTACTAATGAAAAAAATGAAATTATTGGCTTCGATATTGATGTCATAAATAAAATTTGTGATGAAATAAAAGCATCTTGTAAAGTGGTTAATCAATCATTTGATGGCCTAATTCCTAGCTTAAAAACACGTCGAATTGATGCTGCTATAGCGGGTATTGACATTACGCCAGAACGACAAAAACAAGTTGATTTTACAAAAATTTATTATGATGATAGCTCAATTCAGTTTATTACATTAAAAGATACACTAACTGATCTTGAACAATTAAAGGGTAAACGTGTTGGGATCCAAAAAGGCACAACTTATCCAAAATACCTAAATGAAAAGTACCCAGATGTCAAACAGGTAAGTTATGACAGCTATCAGTACGCTATTTTAGATTTAAAAGCTAAGCGAATTGATGCAATCGTTTCAAGTTCAATTGTTGCTGGTGAATGGTTAGGTAAAGATGCAGACATCGTTCCTTTAAGTGATAAAATTATTGACCACGACTTTTTTGGTGAAGGGCTAGGAATTGCGATACGTAAAGGTAACGAAAAGCTACTTAACCAATTTGATCAAGCAATAGATAAACTGAAAGCTAACGGTGAACTAGATGCTATCTATAAAAAATGGTTTAACAAATAAACTTTATATTTAAATATATATTTTATAATAATGACCTCGCCGCATTCACTTGCGGCGAATTTATTTTTTAATTTAATCTTGGTTTTTTTATGTTTGATTTTTTTGCAAATGAAATGAAATGGGTTTTGTCTTCAATGGACGGTTACATTTTGCCGCTTATTGAAGCTACTTCTACCACATTATCATTAGCCTTTGTATCATTAATTGTTGGGATTATATTTGCTTTTATTTTCTCAATATTAGAATCCGTTCCATTCAAACTCATTGCATGGACCATGTCTTTATTTAACTTAACTATTCGAGCATTACCCGAATTATTAATTGTGATAGCCATTTATAACGGTTTACCGTTATTATTGATATTATTAAATGATGGTTTCACCATCGATCTGTATTTTACCTCTTTAACAATACAGCTAAACATTGAAGATTTTAATGTTAGTCCTTTTTTATGTGGTGTTGCCGCACTTTCTCTTCTCTATGCTGTTTATGCCTCTCAAACTTTACGTGGTGCATTTAAAGCAATTTCTAATGGACAACGGCAGGCCGCGCAAGTTTTAGGACTAAGCAAATCTCGCACATTCTTTCGCATTATTATGCCACAAATGTGGCGCCATGCTTTACCGGGCCTAAGTAATCAATGGTTAATATTATTAAAAGATACGGCATTAGTTTCAGCAATTGCCATTAATGATTTAATGATGCAAACCAAAACCATTGTTGCACGAACCAATCAACCTTTTTTATGGTATATCGTGGCTATGATTATTTATCTAATTATCTCAATTTTTAGTCAAAAAATTATATTGCGCATTGAAAAACGCTCAACCTATTTTGAACAACCTACCTCAGCGAAAAATTAGTAAGGTCGCATTATGTTTGATAATTTTATTCATTACCTAAAAATAATCTGCCAAGGTCTTCCTGAAACATTAAGTTTAAGCATTTTAGGTATTTTATCTGCAGGAGTTATTGCTACTTGCTTATCATGTTTATTATCACTAAATCACTTTATACTAAATAAAGTAATACGCACATATATTATTATATTTACCGGTACACCTTTACTTGTACAGCTATTACTTATTTATTATGGACCATCACAGTTTAAAGATATTTTAATCAAAGTACCATTACTTTATAATACCATCTCATCACCTTGGTTTTGTGCCTATTTGGCATTAACACTTAACAGCGCTGCCTATACAACGCAAATTTTTTATGGCTCGTTAAAAGCCTTACCTAAAGGACAATGGCAAGCTTGTAAAGCACTTGGTATGGATAAAATACAAACGTTAAAAGTTGTTTTTCCTTATGCTTTAAAACGTGCACTTTCCACTTATTCAAATGAAGTCGTGTTTGTCGTAAAAGGTACTGCATTAGCCGCAATGATTCCTGTGATGGATGTGATGGGTTATAGTAATGATTTGAATGCGGATTATTACGATTTCACTATTTTTATTGCTGCTGGGCTAGTTTACCTCTTGATAAATGGTTTGCTTAGCACCATTATGAGGATAATAGAGAAAAAAGCCCTCACATTTGAAAACTAATATGAACTCATTTGATTCAGCATCTTTTTTAAAAACTGTCCCACATAAACCGGGTATTTATCAAATGTTTAATGATAAACAGACGATTATTTATGTGGGAAAGGCAAAAGATCTTAATAACCGTCTAAAAAGCTATTTTAACAATAGCAAAAAAACCTTAAAGACAGATATGCTAGTTAGTCATATCCGCCATGTTGAATTCACAATTACTAATACCGAAACCGAAGCTTTACTACTTGAACAAACTTATATAAAAAAGTATCAGCCACGATACAATGTGCTTTTAAAAGACGATAAAAGCTACCCATTTATAAAATTAAGTAAAGAACAACATCCTCAACTATCGCTTTACCGAGGAGCTGTAAATCGGAAAAAAGATGAGTTCTTTGGTCCTTATCCCAGTGGCTATGCTGTTAAACAAATATTAGCTTTGTTACAAAAAACATTCCCAATAAGACAATGCCTGAATTCGACATATCGCAATCGCACCCGTCCTTGTCTACAATATCAAATTAAGCGTTGTTTAGGGCCTTGCGTACCTGGTTTAGTGAGTGATGAAGATTACCAACAGCAAGTTAACTATGTAAGGTTATTTCTGTCTGGGCAATCAGAACAAATCTTACAAAAAATCACTGAAGATATGCAAAAAGCCAGCAATGAACTTAATTTTGAAAAAGCGGCAACACTACGCGATCAACTACAAGCAATAAAACATATCAATGAAAAACAAGCAATTTATAACAATAATGATAATCTTGATGTGATTGGCTTTCATTATGAATTAGGTTTAGCATGTATATATGTTTTATTTATTCGCAACGGGCAAACCTTTGGTCATCGATCTTACTTCCCTAAAGTACCATCCAATACGGAATTAGAAGAAGTTATTGAAACATTTATAGGGCAATTTTATTTGCAAGGTAATCAAAACCGCAACATTCCTAAGAAAATTTTGTTGAATTATTCTTTATCTGACAAAAAACCTATAGAAGAGACACTGTCACTTATTGCTGAACACCAAGTTAAATTGGTTGATGAACCTAAAGGTGATAATCTAAAATTACTCAACATTGCAACGGTAAATGCTCAAACTGAAGTAAAAAATAAGCTATTAGCAAACTCAACCATAAAACAACGTTACGATGCATTAAAAGCTTTTTTAGGGATTGATAAAATTAACCGCATGGAATGCTTTGATATTAGCCATTTTATGGGCAAAAACACCATTGCATCTTGTGTTGTTTTTGACGATAAAGGACCAGTTAAAGCCGAATTTCGACGCTATAATATTACAGGTATCACACCAGGTGATGATTATGCAGCAATGGAACAAGTATTAACACGCCGTTACAACAAAAAAGAGCTTCCTGACGAAAAAATCCCCGACATCATTTTTATTGATGGCGGTAAAGGACAACTTAACCAAGCGTTGCAAGTATTTGACCAATTGAATGTTAATTGGAATAAAAATCATCCTATTTTAATTGGGGTAGCAAAAGGCGCTGAGCGTAAAGAAGGATTAGAAACTCTTTTCTTTGAGGCTCATGGCACTGGGCGCTATCTGGATGATCATTCCCCTGCTCTATTACTCATTCAACAAATCAGAAATGCATCACACGATCATGCCATTGTCGGCCAACGAAAAAAAGGCATCAAACAACTTACCGATAGTGCTTTGGAACATATTGAAGGAGTTGGAGCCAAAAGGAGGCAAGCATTACTTAAACACTTTGGTGGGTTAAGAGAACTAAAAAATGCCAGCATTGATGAAATAGCGCAAGTGCAAGGAATATCTAAATCATTAGCTGAAAAAATTTATCTAAATTTAAAGCAATAACACATTGAAAAATTAACATTTTTCAGGCAACATAATCACCAATAAAAGACTATTTTTCGCTAATTACTAATGCATTGATTAATAAAATAAAAAAGAGCTTCTATCACATGAAAATTAATTTTCCAACAGCCTTAACACTATTTAGAGTCATTTTAATTCCTTTTTTTGTGATGGCATTTTATTGGTTTCCTCATCAATGGGCTGGTTTTTTTTCTGCATTGATTTTTTTAATTGCGGCCGTAACCGATGTTTTAGACGGCTATCTTGCCCGTCGCTTAGGACAAACAACTAAATTTGGTGCTTTTTTAGATCCTGTTGCTGATAAAATTATGGTGACAATTGCTTTAGTTTTAATTACACAATATTATCAAGCATGGTGGATCTCTATTCCAACAATTATTATTGTTTCACGCGAAATTATCATATCTGCCCTACGAGAATGGATGGCTGAAATTGGTAAACGTAAAAGCGTGGCCGTTTCGTCAATTGGTAAAATAAAAACAATTACCCAAATGACCGCGTTAACTTGGTTACTATGGCGTCCTTGTGATATGGTCATTTATGCTGGTCTCGTTGCATTATTTATTGCGACAGTTTTAACGCTATTATCAATGTTACAATATTTATGGATAGCGCACAGTGATTTATTAGAAGAAGAATAACCAACTCTCTATATTTCTGAGCAAACACTTTTTTATATAAGTAATTTTGTTCAATCAAAACGTATAAACAAAATTACTTATCGCCTTATCAATTAACTGATACCCCTATTTTAATCATTAATTAGCTAAACATTGAGCAATTAAACAATTAATTTAAAATTTCTATTGACTGAAATCATAAGATAGGTAAAATGCACTGCATTCAAAGCGAATTACTTTTTGTAAGTCAGTTTTGAGCCCGGGTGGTGAAATCGGTAGACACAAGGGATTTAAAATCCCTCGGCCTTTTTGGCCGTGCGAGTTCAAGTCTCGCCCCGGGCACCAACCTTTACTTATGCGGGAATAGCTCAGTTGGTAGAGCACGACCTTGCCAAGGTCGGGGTCGCGAGTTCGAACCTCGTTTCCCGCTCCATCTCATAGTCTAATACATTCCTATAAGTTTCTAAAACTGTTTTAAAATTATTGAGTTATGTTTATTTTCATTCTTATATGTTCCTATAAAATCTTATGAGTTCCAAGAGATTTAAGTATAAGTAACTCTTAAATTTAAAATAAGTAACCGTCAATTCTCTTTTCTTTGTTAATGAAATCAATTTATTACTGTATTTTTTCTTCAATTGTTTTCGCCTTGGCTAACTTAAAAGCTAAATTCAATTTTTTAACGATAGAAGAGGATATATATGTCTAAATTATCTGATACTAAAAATTAAAGCAGCAAAAGCGAAGGATAAAGCCTATACACTAAATGATAGCTTGGAACTAATGATAAAAATTAAGCCTACTGGAGCTAAACTCAAGGACTTTAGGTTTTACTGGTATAACAAGCAACAACTCATGTCGTTTAGTCGATATCCTGAAATAAACCTGTCTGATGCCAGAAAGCTTAAGGAGGAGACGCATGAATATGTGGTTAAAGGCATTGATCCAAGGCTTCAATTAACAATAAAAAAGAATAAAATAGCACCGCAAGAAGATAAAAATACAACGCCCCTGTTTAGCGAATATGCTTTAGAGTGGAAAAAATTAAAATTGAAAAACTCTATATCTATATAGGTAGAGAGGATGCATTAAAAAGAAGGCAAAGTACCTGTAAATACCCCAAACTTAGTACACAACTCACGTAGAAAATCATGCAGCTTGTTTTAGTGTTTTATACT
>NZ_LZGZ01000103.1:0-6389 GCF_001690515.1 Gilliamella sp. Fer4-1
TTCAGTTAGGCAACGACAAAAAAGCGCTAAAGTAGAAAATCCGCTTTCAAATATTCAACAAAATACTTTTTTTAAAGTTATTTTTTCAGATAATCTTTCACTTGAACAGAAAGTAGAAGAAGTCACTCATATTTTAGAATTTACTGATAATAAAGAAGCTGATAGAGCCAAAATTCAAGAATTTGATACATTTAAAGAATATCTACAATCCATTTCAGAAGAGATGTCTAAACAGCGCATCGAAATGACTGATACCGAAGTGTTTGCTGAGTTACAGCGGGTATATTCTGACTTTAATAATGACCTTAATGACTTTATTGAAAAAATTAAACCACTTACTGAACTTACAGACGCACTGTATAACTTACGCCAAAATGGTGAGACTCGAAATGCTTTAGCGCAAATAAAAGCGGATCAACAATGGGATGAAGAAAAGATAGCGCAACAAGCAAGTGTACAAAGCGAAATTACTAGTATTGAAGAGAAAATAACTAATTTGCAAAAAGAAATCGTTTTGTTACAAAATGATAGGAAATTTTTTGGTTTAGGAAAAATTAAAGTTGCATCACAAGCTAAAATCACTGTTAATGAGGAAACTATTGTACAGTTACAACAGCAAATACAAAATAAACAAAAAGAATTAAGTGATATTCAGATAGAAATTGCACAACGCCACGAACAACGCAAGGATTCAATCGATGTTGAAAAACTAAAGGAGTTACTGAACCTAACTTCAGAACAGCATACATTACGCCAAGCTGATATGGTTGAATCGGCATTAAAATTTGTTAATCAAGGCAAAGAACGTTTTGGTGCAATTCGTAATCACCTTGAAAAAATGGTTAAACAAATAGAAGGGCTTAGCGATAATAATGGCAATATGATACAAATTTATGCCATTATGAACGAAGCGACTAAAAAAGTTGAGAAAGTTCACCGTGAACGTAGAGAAGAGCTTGAGCATAAAGATGTTGGCGACAACCTATTAGAATCAATGAAGCTTGATGAAGCTAGACGCAATTTAGATGAACATATCGATACTGTATCAACAGCAACGGTTGATACCATGCAAACCTATGGTGAATTAACAACTGAAGCCATTAAAATTCGCAATATGCAAGCTGCAACCAAAAAACAAGTTGAAAGTGCCAGAGCAATGCATTCACGAGGAATTGCATCGGTTGCTTCACAACTTAGTGTTGTGGTTACTGCTGTTAACTCAGCAGCAATTAATGAGGCGCAATCTATGGCAGGTAATACTTTAGCTGAAATGACACGAGTAACAAATGACATAGCTAAAAATGAAGCCATCCGAATTGCAACTGGTCGTGATGAAATTAATAATGATTTAGAAGCGATGTTACAGAACTTAGCAGAATTTGGTGACACCCAAAAAGAAGCTACTGAAATTACACGTTCAGCATTAGAAACAATGCGAGCAAATTTAGAAGAAATTGAAAGAATGTCTAAAGATGTTCAAATTGATACGCGAGAATTTATTGCTGTGACAGGTGATGTTTTATCAGAAAAATCTGAGAATAAAAAAGAGAGCTCGCAAACTGCCTCTCCCTTTAAACTATAATAAAGGAATGCACAATGTATTTAGTTAGAGGGCGTGAATATTTAGCGCAATACCCTAATTTTACTTTAGTGGGTCGGGAACATGATTTAGAAAGAATATCATCTATTCTTATACGAAAATCATCAAATTCACTTTTGCTAACAGGTCCTGCTGGTGTCGGTGTTTCAATGATTACCCTTGGTTTGCAAGCAGCTAAAAACAGTCCAGATACACCGTTTGATTTGATTGTAAAAAAACTGTTTTGGTTAAATTGTGATGCGCTTTTTTCTAGTGGTGATAGCGCTAAGATAAACAATGAGTTTCAAAGTATTTTAAAAAAGCTAATGCAAACTCCAGAATCCGTATTGATTATTACTGATACGGCTAATTTTTTAGAAGCAGCACATAATACTGGCAATGCTCATTTTATCAATGCATTAAATAACGCAGACAAAGCAAATAATTTCCAAGTTATTTTAGAAGTCCGCGATGATAAATTGAGTAATGTATTAAAAGCCAGCACAAACATGCCAGAGCTTTACACTCTTTATGATGTTAAAGAGCCGATTGGGGATGATTTAAGATCGATCGTTTCTAGTGTTGCTAAAGAGCTATCTGCATACCATAAAATTGAAGTTGATGAAGATGCTGTTGAAGAAGCGATACATTTAACCAGTAAGTATCGAGATAGTTTAGGTTTAGGTGGAGCACAACCGCAACGAGCGATTGCTTTACTTGATCGTGCGCTTGCAAGTTATCGTCAACTTACGCATAAACAGCATCCTAAAATAATTGAGCTAATGAATAAGATAGCCAAAAGTACCAATGAAACAGAAAAGCAAGATTTGCAACAACAACTTGAACAATGGCAACAAGATTGGCAAGAATTAAAGTCAGAAATCAATAAAACTTACCAATATCAACGTGAGGCCGAAACATTACGCTTTAAATTGCAAGATGAGATCAGCCAATTGCAAGAAGAAGAGGATAATAATAAAAATTTGGAATCAACAACAATAAAAACCTTTGCACAGCTAACAGCTGGTGGATTTGACTCACCGGCTGTTACCAAATTAAAGGAAAAGATTCGACAGATTGATGCAGAAATAGTACAAAATAACGAACAACACCAAAAATTGGTTATGTTAGCTAACAAAGATTTACGGCTTAACCGTCAAGAAGTTATCACTGAATTTAGCAAAGTTTCGGGAATACCTACAAACAAACTAGATGAAAATGAAGTTGAAAACTTGATTAATTTAGAGGCAAATTTGTTATCGAGAATTTTTGGTCAAGATAATATTGTTAAACATGTCGCTAATTCGGTGAAAGTCGCTAAAGTCGATGCGCTAGAAGAATCAGGCCCAGCAATGTCTTACCTATTTTTAGGCCCATCTGGTGTAGGTAAAACTGAGATGGCTAAAGCCTTAGCGCAATATGTCTATGGTGATGAAAAATCATTGGTACGTTTTGATATGTCTGAATACATGGAAAAACATGCTGTTGCTAAATTGATTGGTGCGCCACCAGGATATGAAGGATTTGAAGCTGGAGGCATTTTGACAAACTCTGTTAGAGCAAAACCAGTTGGAATCTATCTATTTGATGAGATTGAAAAAGCACATCCTGATGTATTTAATATCTTTTTACAGATTTTATCGGATGGACGATTAACTGATAATGTCGGTCGAACAGTCGATTTTTCTGATATTATGATTATTATGACTTCAAATATCGGGCAACCTTATTATTTAGATCCAAACCTTTCTGATGAAGCTGCATGTGAATTGGCAACAAATGACCTGAATAACACTTATCGTTCAGAACTACTTAATCGTTTTAACGGACGAGAAAATATTCTCCATTTCAAACGTTTGCCAATGGTCGTTATCGAGCGGATTATTCGCCGTGAAATTGACAAGTTGAATCAAGCATATCAACCTCGAGGTTTTTCTGTAGAAATATCTGATTCTTGCATAAGCTCATTTTGTCATGATCACTACGATTTAATTCGTGGTGCGAGAGGATTACCTGGTTATATTAAAGCAAATATTAGACCAGTTATCGTCAATCATATTTTGCAAAATCCTCATGACAAAGGTGCCTTTAAAGCGGTCTATAATCAACAGGATCGTAGCTTTGATATGACATTTTGTAAAATTTAAAAAGATTTAAATAGAAGTATTTTCCATAAACTGTTACCTCTAATAGGTAACAGTTTAGTTTAAAGTTAACTAAATTGGTTTCAATCTTATCTATTAGATACTTTAACGTGATAAATGCTATTATGATAGTCCTGTTTGAAAAGCTAAGCGATGTTACTAGATGAAAAAAAAGTGAAAGTCTAATTAGATAAATGTTGATAAAGCGTAATTGTGCCAATCATAATAAGCGCTAAACCACCTAAAAATTCTGCTCGTTTACCAATTAAACATCCTAATTTATTACCTAATAATAATCCAATCGTTACCATTAAACAGGTTGCTATGCCAATCATTGTTGCAGCCCAATAAATATTCACGCTTGCTAACGCTAATCCAATACCAACAGCAAATGCATCTATACTGGTTGAAATAGCTGTAAAAATTAGTATTAGAAAGGATTTTTTTGATGATGTTTCTTTATCCTCTAGGCAATCTTCATCAGTTTTTTTAAAGCTATTGTAAATCATGTTAATACCTAAAAATAACATGACAGTAAAAACAACCCAGTGATCCCATTGTTCGATATATTTCAGTGCAATATAGCCAACTAACCAGCCGAGGAGTGGTGTAATAGCTTCAACAACACCAAATAAAATACCGACTTTGAGTGCACCTAAAAATGGGGTTGATTTAAGCGAAACCCCGCGGCATACAGCGACAGCAAAGGCATCGGTCGACATAGCCAGTGCTAATAATAAAATAGCCCAAAAACTCATGATATCTTCTTTATACTTAAAATTATAATGATGATGTTATTACGGTTTAAATAATAATATTTTACAGCTTACTATTTTGTGACTGAAAACAAATAATTGGCAACTTTCATATCGCCCTTTTTCTGATAAATCTCAGCTATTTTTTTCACATTATCACGCCGATTTGCGTCGTATTGAAAAAGTTGCTTAAACATTAACTCAGCAGTTTTTTTATCATTATTTTGGATAGCACAATATCCATATTGTTCATAGGTATCAGCTTTCCAACGGTGGCGATCTAAATCAAGACTTTGCTTAAATTGTTGCTGTGCTTCTTGGTAACGATCTCGCCCGCATAAAAAAGAGCCGTAATGCACATGATATAATCCATTACCAGGTTGCATAAAAATAATGCGCTTATAGATCATCTCGGCTTCCTCGTATTCACCAACATGTTGATCAAACATTGCCATTGCTAGCATAATTTGTGGGTTATTTGGTGAATATTGTGCCGCTAATTTGAGGTTATAATGCGCTGCTTTGACATTAGCTTCCGATCCATTTGCTTTGGCAAGATAGCCTAACCCAAGGCGCATTCTTGCTAAAGCGGCCTTTTCTGGATCAAATTCATCGCTGTTTTTGATTTGACAACCAGATAAAATGATCAGAGCAAAACAGTTTAATATCAAGCTTCTTTTCATCAACTTCCCCTTTTTGCTGTTTTTTTCCTTTATAATGTTTGTTGCACCAAGCTTTGTTTTTTATACAGCGTTCTTTTGGTACGATCAACAACTTCACCAGCTAATTGACCACATGCGGCATCAATGTCGTCACCGCGCGTTTTTCGAACAATTACAGTAAAACCATATCCCATCAATGTTTTCATAAATCGATCGATACGCGAATTAGAGCAACGAGAATAAGGCGCACCAGGAAACGGATTCCAAGGAATTAAGTTAATTTTACTTGGTACATTTTTTAGGAATTTAGCAAGTTCGTGTGCGTGTTCAACACCGTCATTAACTTGATTAAGTAATACATATTCGATAGTAACTTTTCCATGATTCGCATTTGAACAAGAAAGGTAACGTAAAATTGAATCACGCAACATAGTCATATTGTATTTTTCATTAATTGGCATGATTTCACTGCGAATAGTATCGTTAGGCGCATGAAGTGATATCGCCAGTGCCACATCAATCATACCAGCGAGCTTATCTAAAGCAGGAACAACCCCTGAGGTGGATAGTGTTACACGCCTTTTTGACAAACCATAGCCAAAATCATCTAGCATAATTTCCATCGCGGGCACTACATTAGATAAATTAAGTAACGGCTCTCCCATCCCCATCATAACGACGTTGGTAATTGGTCTATCCGCCAGTTTGCCTGTTACACCAATAGCATTTGATGCGCGCCATACTTGACCAATAATTTCAGAAACGGTTAAGTTTCGGTTAAATCCTTGTTGTGCGGTAGAACAGAATTTACATTCTAATGCACAACCAACTTGTGATGAAACACATAATGTTGCACGATCTCGTTCTGGAATATAAACCGACTCAATCATTTGGTTATTGCCCACATCAAGTGCCCATTTAATTGTGCCGTCTGATGAGCGTTGCTCCATTGCAATCATTGGCGCTTTAATTTCAGCTAACGTTTTTAGTTGCTCACGTAACTTTTTATTGATATCGGTCATTTGATCGAAATCATCTATCCCAAAATGATAGATCCATTTCATCACTTGATCAGCTCTAAATGGTTTTTCGCCTAGTGAAATAAAAAACGCTCTTAATTGTTGGCGTGTAAAATTGAGTAAGTTTACTTTTTCTTTACTTGGGTTCATTGTGGTTAGATTTATTGAGTTTGAAGTATCTGATAAATTTACAGACATATTTGACGTACATAGTGTTGACATAAGGCCTC
>NZ_LZGZ01000104.1:0-1331 GCF_001690515.1 Gilliamella sp. Fer4-1
TTGCTAAACCTATTTTATTTGTTTCAGAAGCAGGATCATCATAATCCATTGAAGGATAGTAAAGTAAGTAAATTTCATATTTGATATCACTACGATCAACAAAACTATCATACTTAGTATAGATTTTAACAAGCATATCTGTTTTTAAGTCGTAATTTAGATCTGACTTCTTAAATAATGCTGCTATTTTAAGTAATAACTCGGGATCTTTATTAATAATATATGAATAGTAATTAATTGCTTTATATAGCTTCTTTGAATCTTCATACCATTTCGCAATATCTGTAGTGATTTTAATATCAGGGTTAGTTTTGTCAAATTGACGAAATAATGAATATATCTTGTTTTTTTCGGGCTGTTTTAGCTGTTTTTGATATAAATTACATGCACTAGATGATTTTATATTACAAGCTCGTTCAAAATACTCAATTGCTTTATTTAATTTTTCATCGTCAGCATAATAAAGACTAAGATGCAATGTATGTAAAACATCATTAGGAGTTAATGTTTTTTCAAGTTGCTTTATAATTTCAGCATGTTTTGTGTGGTGATTATTACTATTTTGTAAAATAGAGATATTATAAACATCACTGGATGGCGATTCAATCATTTCTTCCATTTTTGCAAATACAAGAAAATACCATAAATCATCACCTTGAATATCTTTTGCCTTTTCAAATAATTCTATTGCCTTATGGAGATCTCTACTGAAAAAGCGTTCATCAATATATAATTGACCAACTAAGAAACTACCATATGGATTATTACTGAAACTATTATCTTCTGAAAAGTCATAGAGATAATGCCTTGGAATTTTATAAGTTGCAAAATCAGTTAACAATATTGGTATTGATTCAATATCACCATTTAATATTGCTGTTTTATATAACGAAACACCCTCATCAAATAGCTTAGGTAGTAAAATATAATTTATTTCATTATCGGTTAATCCAGTTAATTTACAACCAAATTTTTTATAATTGTCATCTAAATCTTCGTTTTCATAATAATCTTCTTCATAATCTAAGTTAACTTTTTCTTTTTTTGCATTGAACAGATCGGAAAGTGTTTTCAACTTATTGCAGTCGTTAGGTGTCAGATTATTAGCTAAATTAATATAAGCTGCTGCTAATTTTCTCATATTACCTAAATCATTCGTATCTTGATTTGATTTTTTTTGGTTTTGTTTTTGGTGATTATCTTCAAAACTTTTTATCACGAGACTAAAATCATTAGCTGAAAATACAGCAGGTGAAAACATAAATAATAGAACAAATAACCCTATTTTTTTCATGATTAACCTTATATTTCTATTTTAATTCTTGGTATTA
>NZ_LZGZ01000105.1:0-2078 GCF_001690515.1 Gilliamella sp. Fer4-1
GTTCAGATTATACTATCTGCAATTATTAGTTGTTCAATTGTATCTATACTTTTTTATGATGAATTCTACTCAAAAGCTATTAGTGCAGTGCTGTCCGGCGTACTAACGGGAATAAATTTGTACTTAAAAAATTCTAATTTATCCGAACATACTAAAGAGCATCAAAAAGTTGCTCATGAACTATGGAAGGTAAGAGAGGAATATGTTTCATTACTCACTGATTTAGATGAATTAGATAAGAGTGTGATGGTTAAAAAAAGAGATGAGTTACAAAATCGTACTTATGAAATTTATAAGAATGCGCCAAAAACTGATTCAAAAAGTTATAAAGAAGCTCGGAAAGTGTTAAAAAATGAAGAAGAACAAACTTTTTCCAAAAAAGAATTAGATCTTATGTTACCACCTGCTTTAAGAAAAAATAAAACTAATCTTAGATAAGGAATTGATAATGTCAGTTACTGATATGTTTAAAGAGTTTTTAGCTAATTTAAAAATTGATAACTCTGAACAAATTACTTCTCGTTATGAGGAAATTACTTGCTGTCTCAATAAGAAGTATAGATGCAGTGACGCAAAAACAAGTAATAGGCTGCAAATTGGTTCTTATGGTAGATGGACTGCTATTAAAGGTATTTCTGACCTAGATATGCTTTATATTATGCCTAATTCAAAATGGTATGACTATCAAAATTCAGGAGGACAGTCAAAACTTCTAAAAGAGATTAAAGATGTAATTCAACGTAGATATCCAACAACAGAGGTAAAAGTTGATAGATTAGTTGTAACAGTGACATTTAATAATTTCTATATTGAGGTACAACCGGTTTTTGAACTTGATGATGGTAATTTTCAATATCCCGACACTTATGATGGTGGTAGTTGGAAAATAACTAAGCCCCGTGAAGAAATTTCTGCAATGAAAGAGTTTGTTGATAATAAAAATAACAATCTCCGTTGCTTATGCAAAATGGTGCGTGCATGGAAAAATAATCACGGTATTGCCATGGGAGGATTACTTATTGATACATTAGCGTATAACTTCTTAAATAGTAATACTTATTATGATGATAAAAGTTTTTCTTACTATAATCATTTAAGTAAAGATTTTTTTGAGTTTCTAAAAGATCAAGGGGATCAAGATTATTATCTTGCATTAGGAAGTCGCCAACAAGTTAAAGTTAAAAAAAAGTTTCAACAAGCAGCAAAAAAAGCTTATGAAATGTGCCTAGATGCTATTGATTCTGGTGGTAATGATATTGCATATGATAAATGGAGAAAAATCTATGGTTCGGCATTCCCTTGTAGACCAAAACAATTATCAGAATCGCGAGCTCAATTATCTTATAATTTTAGTAATACAGAAGAATTTATTGAAGATAAATACCCTATAGATATTCGTTATAGTTTTAAATTAGATTGCATAGTTACACAAAATGGATTTAGACCATTCAGGCTAAGTTCCCATACTCGGAGATTATCAGTAAATAAAAGACTTAATTTTGTTGCATCTGATATTGATGTGCCAGAGCCCTATATTATAAAATGGAAAATCTTAAACATAGGTCAAGAAGCAGAACGAAGAGATTGTATTAGAGGGCAGATCCTTAATGATAATGGAAATAAAGAGAAAATTGAGTCAACCAGTTTTACTGGAGATCATCTGGTCGAATGCTACGTTATAAAAAATAATATTGTTGTTGCAAAAGAAAACATTATTGTCCCCATAGAATAGTACTTGTATGCATTGTACTAGCTCAAGCCTAATCCGACAGTTACCAGTTTTTATTGGGTCTCTGTCAGGTTAAATCTGGTTCAGATTTTTTTCTTCCCAGTTCCGTTTTCCATCAAGCAATGTTTCCATTGGTGTTCGACCACAGCACATTTTTCCCTGTATCCCAGATGAGCTCGTTCATTATTGTAATAATGCAGCCAATTGTCCAGATCTGTTTGGAGTGTTTCTAAATCTGAATAGCGCTTTTTACGAAATGTCACCATATAAAACTCATGTAAAATATTTTTATGAAAACGCTCGTGTAACTACCCCTAAAATAGTACAGCAGATTTATTACCTAAAACTT
>NZ_LZGZ01000106.1:0-6561 GCF_001690515.1 Gilliamella sp. Fer4-1
ATTCATCCGTAAGTTATTTTATTATCTTTATTATTTTATAAAAAATATGAAAAGCCACTCACATTGTGGCTTAATGATTACTACTTTAAGGTTGATAGATACCGACCCCTAGCTCGTTTTCTTTACGAGTGCGAGAAATAACTGACATTGGCGATTCACTAACTCGTAAATCCATTTCATCTTCAGTACGAACAACTCTACCACGTAGTGAATTTGGATAAACATCAGTAATTTCAACGTCAACAAACTTACCAATCATATCAGGACGACCTGCAAAATTAACAATTCGATTGTTTTCCGTTCGACCGGTTAATTCCATAAGGTCTTTTTTGGATGGACCTTCAACTAAAATACGTTGTACAGTATTTAACATACGACGGCTAAATTGCATGGCTTGTTGGTTGATTCGTTCTTGAAGAATGTAAAGGCGCTGCTTCTTCTCTTCTTCTGAAACATTATCTTCCATTTCAGCAGCGGGTGTACCTGGACGCGCTGAATAAACAAAGCTATAACTTAAATCAAAATTGACTTCGGCAATTAGCTTCATTGTTTGCTCAAAGTCTTCTTGCGTTTCCCCCGGGAAACCGACAATAAAATCAGAGCTAATTTGAATATCTGGGCGTACTTTACGTAATTTTCGAATAATGGATTTATATTCAAGCGCAGTATGTGTACGTT
The DNA here is from genome assembly GCF_001690515.1 of Gilliamella sp. Fer4-1. Lineage (NCBI taxonomy): Bacteria > Pseudomonadati > Pseudomonadota > Gammaproteobacteria > Orbales > Orbaceae > Gilliamella > Gilliamella sp. Fer4-1. The sequence continues at coordinate 679 of NZ_LZGZ01000106.1, forward strand.
TCATTAAATTTAATACACGATCTGAGCCACTTTGTACTGGCAAATGTAAAAAATTGACTAACTCTGGCGTGTCACGATAAACATCAATAATGTCATCAGTAAATTCGATCGGATGGCTAGTTGTAAAGCGAATACGATCAATACCATCAATAGCGGCAACTAGCCGTAATAGCTCTGCAAAGGAACAAATATCACCATCAAATGTGGGGCCACGATAAGCATTAACATTTTGACCTAATAAATTGACTTCACGCACCCCTTGTTCAGCCAGTTGTGCAATTTCATAAATGACATCATCACAAGGTCGGCTAACTTCTTCACCGCGAGTATAAGGTACGACGCAATAAGTGCAATATTTATTGCACCCTTCCATAATAGAAACAAACGCAGTAGGTCCTTCGCTACGAGGCTCTGGCAAACGATCAAATTTTTCAATTTCAGGAAAGCTGACATCAACGACATGGTTACCATTACCACTTCGAATCTGTTCAATCATTTCAGGTAAACGGTGAAAAGTTTGAGGCCCAAAAATAATATCGACAAAAGGGGCGCGTTTACGAATATGTGCACCTTCTTGCGAGGCAACACAACCACCAACACCAATAATGATATTTGGATTATGTTGTTTAAGATTTTTCCAACGACCTAATTGATGAAAAACCTTTTCCTGAGCTTTTTCTCGAATAGAGCAGGTATTTAGTAATAAAATATCCGCTTCTTCGGCATTGTCTGTTAATGTTAAACCATGGGTAGATTCAAGGAGATCAGCCATTTTTGTTGAGTCATACTCATTCATTTGGCAGCCCCAAGTTTTGATATGTAATTTTTTGCTCATCAATAACTCAGCTATATTTAATTGTTAAAATGAAAACGGGTTTAAATCCGTGATTTTAGCGAGTCATATTGTAATCTTTTGTGAATGTAGGGTCTATAATAAAATAAACATTGCAACCCAAAATAAAGCATTATATAAGCTTTTATAAAATGATTTGAAAATACAGTGAAAAATTTTCAATTAATATAGATGATTATAAAAAACTGTTAGTTGAATAATTGCATTTAATGGCGTTTTAAGATCTATACCAACTTTTTATAACGATAAAATCTAATAATGATCTTAGAAAAGGAAAAAATAATATCGCTATAACATAAAAAATGGATAGGTTATTTTATAAAAAAATCAGATAAAGATAAGAATCATTCTTTTTAATATCTTTATATTTTATGTTATTATTCGCGATTAACTCATATAGAAAATAAAGTGTTTAGATTAAATATGTCAGAAACATTCAGTCCTACAAAGCGCCTATTAGTTAAAGGTATTCTTGCGACTTGTTTATTATCTGTCACTCGTGTAGGCTTTGCTGCTTCAATGGCACAAATTATTGCTGTGCGAGTTTGGCCTTCATCTACTTATACTAGGATCACTTTAGAATCCAATATTAGTTTAAAATACAAGCATTTTTTATTGAGTAACCCCGAAAGAATCGCAATTGATATTAGTGATGTCAATTTAAATACAACATTAAAAAATATTTCTTCAAAAGTTTTAAAAAACGATCCTTATATTAAATCGATACGTGTTGTTCAACGCGATCCCAAAACGGTTAGAATACTGATCGAATTAAAACAAGGCGTCCAACCAAACACTTTTACTTTATCGCCAATAGCGAAATTTAAGCATCGTTTGGTAATGGATCTTTATCCATCTAAACCCGCTTCAACTTCCGATGCTGATCCTTTACTTGCTCTGTTAGAAGAGTATAAATCTGGAAATCTTAATAAAAAACAATCTGAAATAAAAACACCGGCTAATAAAAAGAAAAACGCGCCAATTGTTGTTATGTTAGATCCAGGGCATGGCGGTGAAGATCCCGGTGCTATAGGCTATAATAAAACCCGTGAAAAAGACATTGTTTTACAAATTGCACGTCGCACTTACAATTTGCTAAAAAAAGAGCCCAACATAAAAGTTTATATGACGCGTAATGAAGATGTGTTTATACCTTTAAAAGTACGAGTAGCTAAAGCACGATCTTTACATGCAGATCTTTTTATTTCTATCCATGCTGATGCATTTGCTAATCGTTCAGTTGGCGGATCTTCTGTTTTTGCATTATCAACACGTGGTGCAAGTAGTTCCGCAGCAAGCTATCTGGCACAAACCCAAAATGAAGCCGATCAAATTGGGGGGGTAAGTCGTAGCGGCGATAAATATTTGGACAATACCATTTTAGATTTAGTGCAAAAAACGACATTAAATAATGGAGTTTTACTGGGCAATTCTATTTTAAGCCGAATGAAGAAGATTAATAAGCTGCATAAACCTTCTCTTGAAAAAGCAGGATTTGCGGTACTAAAAGCACCAGATATCCCGTCTGTTTTAGTAGAAACTGCCTTTATTAGTAATACTACCGAAGAAAAGAAATTAAGAACAGCAGCTTTTCAAAATCAAGTATCTAAGGCAATTGTTGATGGTATAAAAGCCTACCTAAAAAAACGTAAAAATTAACCTTGTAAAGATGTTTAAAATTATGTAGACACTTTAGTATAAAGCTACTTAATAATAACTAAACATCTTTCAGCATTTAATTCAGGTATAGTTAATTTAATATTTTGTTTAAGCGTAAAACCATTAGGAATGGAATCAATATCACTTCCCTTTAATGCATAAAAAAGCCCTTGCTCATTAGGAAGGTGTTTACACCAACTTAGCATATCTTGTAAAGAGGCAAATGCACGACTGATAACCCCATCAAATTTTTTTGCAGTGTACTCTTCAATACGACTTTGCACAGGATTTATGTTTGTTAATTTTAATTCAAACTGTACCTGCTTTAAAAAGCGAATACGCTTGCCTAAGCTATCAACTAAATCAAATTGTTTTTCAGGATTAATAATCGCTAATGGAACACCTGGTAAACCAGGACCTGTTCCTACATCAATAAAGCTTTTACCTGTTAAATAAGGCGATACAATTAAGCTATCGATAATATGCTTTACTAACATGTCATTAGGATCGCGGATCGCCGTTAAGTTATAAGCCTTGTTCCATTTGTTGAGCATTTCAACATAATGGATCAATAGATCTATTTGTGATTCATTGATCAAAAGATCCGTTTGATCAATGAGATTAATAAGTTTCTTTTTTAACATAATTCTTCTTTTTTAAATAAACTAACAACATTGAAATAGCAGCTGGCGTAATACCAGAAATACGCGACGCTTGCCCAATAGAAACAGGCTTGTGTTGTTTTAATTTAGCCACAACTTCATTCGATAATCCAGATATTTCGGCATAATCAATATGTTCAGGAATAAGTGTTTGTTCATTGCGTTTTTGACGTTCAATTTCTTCAATTTGCAATTTAATATAACCGTCATATTTAACTTGAATTTCAACCTGTTCTGCAGCTTGTGTATCTGATAATCCAGGTGAAAATAAAGAAAGCTTTTTCAATGTGTTATAACTCATTTCTGGTCGCTTAAGTAACTCTTCACCATTAGCTTCTTTGGTTAAATTAGCGCTTAAAACAGCATTGACTTCATCAATCGTTTCAATATGAGGATGTACCCAAATATCGCGTAAACGCGCTCTCTCTTGCTCGATTGCTTCAAATTTTTCGTTAAAGCGCTGCCAACGATAATCATCAACCATCCCTAGCTTACGGCCTATTTCTGTTAAACGAATATCAGCATTATCTTCACGTAACATTAAACGATATTCAGCACGCGAGGTAAACATGCGATAAGGTTCGTTAGTACCAAGTGTACAAAGATCGTCAACTAACACACCTAAATAAGCTTGATCGCGACTTGGATACCATTGATCTTGATCAAAAACAAAACGCGCTGCATTTAAGCCAGCAAGCATACCTTGTGCAGCAGCTTCTTCATAGCCTGTTGTACCATTGATCTGTCCCGCTAAAAATAGCCCTTTGATCACTTTGCTTTCCAGTGTTGGCTTAAGATCCCTTGGATCAAAATAATCATATTCGATCGCATAACCAGGTCTTACAATGTTGGCATTTTCTAATCCTTTCATGCTACGTACAAATGCGAGTTGTACATCAAACGGTAAGCTTGTTGAGATCCCATTTGGATAGATTTCATTACTGTCTAATCCTTCAGGCTCTAAATAGATCTGATGCGAATTTCGATCAGCAAAGCGCATTATTTTATCTTCAATTGATGGGCAATATCTAGGTCCTACACCTTCAATTACCCCGGTATACATAGGACTACGATCTAAGCTGTTTCGAATGATCTCGTGGGTTGTTTCGTTAGTACTTGTTATATAACAAGGGATCTGTTTAGGATGCTCACTTGCATTACCTAAAAATGAAAATACGGGTACAGGATCATCACCATATTGGGTGCCTAGTTTTGAAAAATCAATTGTTCTCGCATCAATTCGTGGTGGCGTACCTGTTTTTAGTCGTCCCATTCTAAAAGGATATTGGTGTAATGATTTTGATAAACCTATTGATGCCGGATCCCCTGTGCGACCACCACTATAATTATCAAGTCCTATATGAATTTTTCCATCTAAAAAAGTACCTGTTGTTAAAACAACAGCTTTAGCTTTAAATGAAATGCCCATTTGTGTTTTGACACCTGTTATTTGATCGTTTTCAATGATCACGTCTTCAACAGATTGTTGAAAGAGCATTAAATTTTCTTGATTTTCAAGAGTAGTGCGGATCACTTTACGGTACAGTGATCTGTCTGCTTGTGCTCTCGTTGCTCTCACAGCAGGTCCTTTACTACTGTTTAAGATCCTGAATTGGATCCCTGCATGATCAATAGCATGTGCCATTAGACCACCCATAGCATCAATTTCTTTTACCAAATGGCCTTTACCTATACCGCCAATAGCAGGATTACAGGACATTTGTCCTAATGTATTGATATTATGGGTTAAAAGCAGTGTTTTTCGTCCCATTCTCGCTGATGCCATTGCGGCTTCTGTTCCTGCATGACCACCACCAACAACGATGACATCAAAAAGATCTGGATAAAACATAAAAAAGCCTCGTATTTATTTGTGTATAGATGATCGCTAATTTAGATCCTGTGATCTAGTTATTTAGCGTAGGGAATTTTACTCATCTTTTCGATTACGTCAAATGATCTATTTTGATCGCGATCTAAATTAAATAAGATCTTTAAGATGATCTTTTATTTTTATTACTATTAAAGAGGATCCTTTTTGTTGATAACTTATTTTTATAGATATTTTATAAGATCTTATTTGTGATCCAATTCTGTGAATTGATCGGATCTTTTTTTGTGGATACTTGTTTATAACTATTAAATTTATCCACAGATGTTTTTTTGATTGAAGTTGTTAATGCGATTATAACAGCTTGTGATCCTAATTTATCACAGAGTTATCCACAAAAAAATAAGTTCGTTTGCTTGATTTTTATACTTATATCAATGATCTATTTTAAAATATCTAATAGGATTAGTTGAAAAGATTAATGTGCGATCAAGCCATATTAGTATAAAACCTTTCTATAAAATTCAATCTAAAATAATCGCTCGCATATGGTGGCATAACCTACTGAGCCTGTTTTACCTTATTGGAAAAAGGAATTGCCAGTGCAATTTATCTTGGTTGAATAGACGATTGTCCTTTTCTATTAGGTGAATAAGGTAGCTGTGATTGCAGAAGGTCATTATAAAAGTTATGCGTTAAGCCTGATGATCGAATAGCAAAACTAGCAGAGAATATATGTAAAATACCTAATTAAAAAATAGCCAAAATAAATTTAAGGCTGTTTACAAATAAAAAGTACGAAAACTAAAGCAACAAAAAACGCCTAGCCATAATATAAAACCAGTTAGAAAATATTTTTCATATAAATATAAGCTAAT
>NZ_LZGZ01000107.1:0-3990 GCF_001690515.1 Gilliamella sp. Fer4-1
TAAATAAAATAACCCAAATAAGTCTTAAACAAAAACTATTCCTTTTAGATGCATTTATGTATAATTATAGGTAATCTCATAAAAATTAGAAAAAATGAAAAAAATCAAGCTATTATTTGTATTGTTATTATCCATTTCTTATAGTGTACAGGCCACCAGTTATAAGGCACAGCCAGATGATACTCAATTAAAGCTTAAAGAATCAGATTTATTGCTTCCCGCTTTGCGTTTATCTGCAGAAAAAGGTAATGCAGAAGCACAATATTCGTTAGGAAGTGTTTATAAACAAGGCTTGGGCGTTGAAGTTAGTGATGTTCGTGCTTTTTTCTGGTATAAAAAAGCAGCAGAACAGGGGCTAGCTAAAGCACAAAATAATCTAGCATTAATGTATCAAAGTGGCTTGGGTACTAATCGCGATTTCAATGAAGCCGTTAAATATTTCAAATTAGCGGCAGATCAAAATTATGCATTGGCTAAATACAATTTAGCTTTAATGTATCAACAAGGTGAAGGTGTTGAAAAAAACACATTGACCGCAATTGATTATTTTACACAAGCAGGTGATAGCGGGATTTATGACGCTTATTTAAATCTTGGAATTATGTATTTTTTTGGTGATGGCATAAAAGAAGATCGTATGATTGCGGCTGATTGGTTTAGTAAAGCAGCTAAAGAAAATATGCCAGAAGCGCAATATTATTTAGGACTAATGTCAGAAAAAGGAGATGGTTTAACCCAAGATTATATGGCTGCTAGTTATTTTTATACACAAGCAGCAGAACGGGGGCACGTACTTGCTATGTATAATTTAGCTATTATGTACGCCACAGGTACCGGAGCTAAACCTGATAATACGCAAGCAGCATATTGGTTTACTAAAGCTGCCGAAGCTGGCAATGCTGATGCTCAATATAATATTGGTGTAATGTATGATGTAGGTGGTGGTGTTTCTAAAGACGATAAGAAAGCCGTTGAGTGGTATCTAAAAGCGGCAGAGCAAGGCAGTGTTGATGCACAATATAATTTAGGCATTAAATATCTAGAAGGTAAAGGCACAGATCAAGATAACGATCGTGCCATTTATTGGTTTACTAAAGCTAGCGAACAAGGAGACCAAGACGCTAAAACCTATTTAGAACACTTATTACCTAAAAAATAAAAGTGCTGTATTTTTGCTTTATCCAGAGTTTCGCATACCAGCTGCAATGCCAGAAATGGTGATCATGAGTCCTTGCTCTACTATAATATTGTCATCGCCGCAGTGTTTCCGTGAACGGCTTAATAACTCTACTTGTAATAAGTTTAATGGCTCAATATAGGTATTACGCAAGGCTACAGATTGTGCGATCCAAGGCAAATCAGCCATTAAACTAACATCATCGGTGATCGTTAGCACAGTATTGATATCTTGGGTTAACAAATTTCTTAATTCTTCGCCTAGTGGCCATAAAGCAGGATCGACCAAACGTTGCTCATAATATTCGTGAATATCAGGCGCCGATTTGGCGTAAACCATTTCAAGCATGCCTAATCGAGCATTAAAAAAAGGCCACTTGTGATACATTTCTTTAAGAAGCTCTTTTTTTCCCTCCTCGATGACAGATCTCAGTGCGTTACCGGCTCCAAGCCAAGATGGTAGCATTAATCGGTTTTGTGTCCAGGCAAAAATCCATGGAATAGCACGTAAGCTTTCAATCCCCCCTCCCGTTCGACGTTTTTGTGGTCTGGAGCCTAGTGGTAATCTGCCTAATTCAACCTCTGGCGTTACCGCTCTAAAATAATCAACAAAATCAGCTCTTTCGCGTACATAACTGCGATAGCAATTGCAGGAAAGTTCCGACATTTCATCCATAAGATGGCGCCATGCTTGTTTTGGTGCTGGTGGGGGCAATAAATTGGCTTGTAAAATCGCTGAGGTATAAAGCATTAGGCTACTGAGAGCAACTTCTGGTAAACCAAGTTTAAAACGAATCATTTCACCTTGTTCGGTAACTCTAAGCCCACTTTTTAACGATCCAGGTGGTTGAGAAAGTAGAGCTGCATGAGCAGGCGCACCACCACGACCAATTGAGCCACCTCGACCATGGAATAATACTAAATTAATATTATATTTTTCAAATAAGCTAACTAATTCTTCTTGCGATCGATACTGTGCCCAAGATGCGGCAAGTGTACCTGCATCTTTAGCCGAATCAGAATAACCTATCATCACCATTTGCTTACCTTGGATTTTGTCACGATACCAAGGTATATCCAGCAGCTTTTGCATAACCGATTTAGCGTTATTTAAGTCTTCTAATGTTTCAAATAATGGCGCAACAGGGATATACTTTTGGCAATCAACGATTTTCAATAATAAGTAAACAGCTAAAATATCTGAAGGCGCCTTAGCCATTGATATTACGTAAGAAGCAATTGATTCTTCGCCTGCTTTTTTGATAACTCGACAAGTATCTAATACTTCTTGAACCGTTTCATCTGGTTGCCAGTTATAAGGTAGTAATGGTCGGTTAGATTGCAACTCAGTTAATAAAAATACTTGTTTTTCTTCCTCTGACCATTTTGCATAGCTACCTAAATTCAGTTCTTGGGTCAACGCATCAAGTGCCTGAATATGTACAGAACTATCTTGGCGAATATCTAATCTAACCAACTGTAAACCAAAGCTTTTTATCCGCCGTAAAGTATCAAGTAATGGACCATGGGCAATTGTTGACATGCCATTATCAATTAATGATTCATAACAGGTATAAAGTGGCGCCCATAACTGTTCGTTTTTAATTAAAATATCTCTAGGTGGTAGTACTTGTTCATTATTCAGTAAAGCTTCAATATAATTGTGAGTTTTTATTAAACGAGTGCGTAACTGTTTCATTACGGCTCGATAGGGCTCGGAAACGGTTTTGTTCTTTTCATCTAATAGATCGATAACAGATTGGCTACATTCTGTCATTGAAAGTTCACGGACAAGTATTTGAATATCAGATAAAAATAATTCAATTGACTTTAATCTAGCTTGTAACATTACTTTTTCTGTCACTTTTGCTGTCACATTTGGATTTCCGTCACGATCACCGCCCATCCATGAAGTAAATTTTATGGGAACATGTTCAACGGAGAGTTGTTCATCAAAAGTATCAACCAACTGGTCATTAAGTTCACGTAAGAATAAAGGCACACCTTGCCATAAACTATCTTCAATGACAGAAAATCCCCATTTAGCTTCATCGATTGGGCTTGGGCGTTTTTTTCGGATTTCATCGGTATACCAAGCTTGGCAAACTAACTGTTTCAAGCGTCGCATAATCCGTTCTATCTCATAATCAGCTAAATCATCATGATCAAGCTGAGATAAACAGCTATTAATTGCGGTATAGGTGTTTATCATGGTTCTACGATTGATTTCAGTTGGATGAGCGGTTAATACTAATTCAATTGATAAATCATTAATTGCTTTGGTAATGGTTTCATTTGAAAAATTAAGTTTTTTTAGAGTACTAAATAATTCAGTCATTTTTTTAGGGCTACTAGAAGCTTCCCCATGCGGTGAAATACCATAATACTCAGCAGCAGTGTTAACTAAGTTCAAAAATTGGTTAAATGCGCGTGCAACATGCAATAAATCATCATCATTCAGATTTTCAATTAATTTGAGTAGCTCATTATGTGCTTGAACGTTTCCTTGTTGAGCTGATTTTGATAATTGTCTTATTTTTTCGACTAAATCGAATGTTTCATTGCCTGTGGCACGTTTAATCGCATTGCCTAGTAAAGTACCCAGCATATTGACATTACTTCGCATTGAGGAGTATTGGTTATTCATGATTTTCTCGTTTTTGATTTTATTATGCCTAAGATCCTTTAAAATGCATGAAAAAAATGGCAGTTTAATGACATCGGTATAATTGTTGGTTAACTTGCTTAAGATATATACTTTATAACAATGTTGCTTTGAATTTAAATAATAAAATTTTATGGTTTTTATTGTTT
>NZ_LZGZ01000108.1:0-1958 GCF_001690515.1 Gilliamella sp. Fer4-1
CCCATTCCTAACGATCCAATTACAGGCTTTGTTACTCAAGGACGAGGGATCTCAATTCATCGGGCTGATTGTGAGCAATTACAAGAACTAAAAAATCATGCACCAGATCGTATCACTCAAGCCACTTGGAATAATACTATCAATTCAAGCTACACAATAGCGGTACAAATTATTGCTAACGATCGGAGTGGTTTGTTGAGGGACATTACCACTATTTTAGCTAATGAAAAGGCAAATGTTCTTGGTTTAATTAGTCGTTCGGATATGAAGCAACAATTAGCGACTATCGATGTTGATATGGAAATTTTTGATCAGGATTCGTTAAATCGAGTACTCAATAAAATAAAACAACTACCTGATGTTATTGAAGCCAAACGTTTTCATGGGTAAACGGCTGGCGGTTAATTAGCAAAATTGCCACAATCTGAACTGTGGCAACATATTGATAATTATATTCTTTCTAAAATTTCAAATTGGTAATCGTAAGCGTTTTTATCATCGGCTTGATGATTCTCACAATAAACTTGTCGCCATGAGTCAAATCTGTAATCTGGGAAAAAAGTATCGCCTTGTACATTAGCATTGATATGTGTTAAATAGAGCCGATCCACCATAGATAGCACTTGGTGATAAATATTGCCACCACCGATAATAAACGCCTCATCCGCCACTTGGTTTTTAGCCACCAATAATGCTTCATCAATCGACTTCGTCCAGCTAATATGCTCATGGTTAATAACCAATTTTTCAGTTTGGCGACTAATAATAATATTGTGTCGATTGGGCAAAGGTCGACCTATAGACTCAAAGGTTTTCCGTCCCATAATAACAGGTTTATTAAGTGTGTTTTTTTTAAACCATGCCAGATCTGCAGGCAAATGCCAAGGCATCTGATTATTTAAGCCAATAACACGATTATGTGCCATCGCAACAATAATACTTAAAATCATTTTTTCCTTTTTATACATAACCCAAAGATTTAATATGTTTATTTACATTCTCAGGAAACACCGTCTGGCTCCAAAGTCGCTCACTCAAAGAACGTAACGGCTCCTTTTGCCCAGCAACAATCCAATTAGCTAGCGCTGTAGCCACATCAGGATAAATTATCGGCTTTGGCGAGGGTAAATCAAGCCAATACTTTAGCTTAATACCGTTTAAGTTTTCCATAACTGTTGCCATATCAAGTGATTGTAAACATTGAGCATTATAGATTTGTTCAAATTGTCCTGAAACTGGCTTAGTAAGAATTTTTTTACCAAGCGCTAATGCTTCGGAAATCAACGCAAATCCTGTATTTGAAATAATTCCAGAACAACTAATCAGCTCATTTGTAAAACTATCTCTACCTAGTGGTTTCAAAGATACATTGCCATAGCTAGTAACTTGTTTTATTTCTGGATGGAAACAGATAAATTGATAATTGTTAAATGGTTTTAACATATTAATCACTTCATCTATGCTTTCAAAAGGCAAGTAGACTACTATTTTGCCATCTTCTGATGGTATAGCTTGGAATGAATCTATCATTGGTGGTAGTAACTTATGCCCAAAATGAAACCAATGTAGACCAATAGGTTCAGTTACCGGAGCATAATACTTCATAATCACATTTGCAACTAACCCATATTCTTTAGGCTTAAGATATTCGCATACGGCCTGATTGCTTATACCTAAACAGTTGCGATCCTGATGATGTGCAGCCCAAGCGCTCACTGGTTCAAAATCGCTGATAATACAGTCATACTTTGATAAATCAAGCTCATACACATCTTTTATAAGCCTGAAAGCTCGGATCCGTTGCACGGTTTTACGGAAATTAATTTTTCCATTCTGTGTTGCAAAAGTTACTCCACGAAAAGTTCTATAATTCCCAAAAACTTCCATATCAAAATAATCTTTAGGATCACGTCCACTGAAAATATAATCAACATCAGCACCAGCTTTTTTCAATGCTT
>NZ_LZGZ01000109.1:0-8557 GCF_001690515.1 Gilliamella sp. Fer4-1
AGCTTTTTTTGAACGGGCTAGAACCGAAATACTAAGGCAATTAGGAATTAGCCAACAGACGTTATTGCAAGAAAGTATTGCTTTTGTTGTAAAAAAGATGGATATTAGCTACCATGCTCCAGCCCATTTAGATGATATGTTGACTATTAGTACTCAAGTTGAGCAAGTTCGCAAGGCGTCTATTATTTTTAAACAGACTATTTTTAATCAAAATAAACGCGTTATCAGCACAGCAGATGTTCTTATTGCTTGTGTTGATATCACTAAAATGAAGCCGTGCGCGCTTCCCAAGTTATTAGTTTTGGAGTTTATATAAGTGGAAAATCTAAATATTATTGATCTGTTTTTGCAAGCAGGCCTCTTAGTACAATGTGTTATGTTGTTATTACTTACTTTTTCTGTTATGTCATGGGCTATTATATTTCAACGAACTAAAATTTTAGGTAAAGCTAAAAAACAAATCGAGCAATTTGATAATAGCTTTTGGGTTGCAGATGATTTAAATGTTTTATTTGATAAAGCAAAATTCAATAAAGAAGAGATCAGCGGCACTGAGCATATCTTTTATTCAGGCTTTAAAGAGTTTTCACGATTATATCAAATTAATCCCAATATGGCTCAATCTGCATTAGATGGTGCATCACGTTCTATGCGTTTAGCAATGAATCGTGAGCTTGACAACTTGGAATTACATATTCCTTTTTTAGGCACAGTAGGTTCTATTAGTCCATATATTGGTTTATTTGGTACAGTTTGGGGGATTATGCATGCGTTTATTTCTTTAGGTGCAGTTAAACAAGCGACACTGCAAATGGTTGCCCCAGGGATTGCTGAAGCATTAATTGCAACTGCAATTGGCTTATTTGCTGCCATCCCCGCGGTAATTGCATATAATCGCTTATCATTGAGTGTAAGCCGAATTGAGCAAAGTTACCTCAATTTTATTGATGAATTTTCTGCAATTTTACAACGTCAAGCAGTTGCCGTTAGGAATTAATTATGCGTAGACGCTCACGTTATTCAACTAAAACTGAAATCAATATAGTCCCTTTATTGGATGTATTATTAGTCTTAGTACTTATTTTTATGGCTACAGCCCCAATTATTAGTCAAAGTGTTGAAGTTGATCTTCCTGAAGCATCGGAATCAAAAACGGTTTCACCTTCAGAAAATAAGCCAATCATTATTGAAGTTTCTGGAGTTGGTATATATGCAATGATTATTGATCAAGATCGTCAAACTAATTTACCAAAAGAACAAATTGTAGCAGAAGTAAAACAACAGATGTCGCTTAATGAAAAGGCTGTTTTTTTAGTTGGTGGTGCAAAAGATGTTCCCTATGAAGAAATTATAAAAGCATTGAATTTATTACAATCTGCAGGCGTTAAATCTGTAGGATTAATGACTCAACCGATTTAAATAAAAATAATATAGTAAAATGTCAGTAATGTCTTATAAACCAAATTCAAAATTAAGTATAGCTATTGCCCTATCCATTATATTACATGTCATTTTAATTGTTATTTTAGGATACCGAGTTATATCTGATAATAATTTAAACTATGGCCGTGTCGATGGAAATTCTATTGATGCTATTATGGTTGATCCTTCTGTCATGACCGAACAATATCAAAGGCAACTAAAGACACAAGTTAGCCAAAAGCAAGCTGAGAAACAAAGGCAGCAACAAATTGATGATCAGGCTCGAATATTGCAAGAACAACAGCTTGCCCAAGAACAGCGGCTTAAAGAGCTAGAAAGAGAGCGCCTAAAAGTAGAACAACAGCAGAAGAAAGAGGCAGAGACTGCACAAGCTGCGCGGATAGCAAGACAAAAAGAAGAAGATGCTAGAAAAGCTAAAGAGCAGTTAGAAGAACAACAAAGGCAGGCTGAAAGACAGCGCTTAGAACAACAGCAAGCTGAGCTAGCAAAACAAAAAGCAGAGCAAGAAGCTAAATTAAAAGCTGAGCGAGAATTATTAGATAAACAACGTGAAGAAACTTTACGTAAGCAAGAAGAACTTGCCAAGCAGAAAGAAGAACAAGAGGCTAAAGTAAAAGCTGAACAAGAACTTATTGAAAAGCAACGAATTGAAAATGAACGCAAACAAGCAGAGTTAACTAAACAAAAAGAAGAACAAGAAAAAAAGCAAGCTGCTGAAAAAGCGGCGGCAGATAAAGCTGCTATCGAAAAAGCAAAAAAAGCAGCACAAGCAAAAAAAGATAAAGAGCTTGATAACTTGCTGGGTGGACTTACATCAAATATACCCAGCCCAGCAGGTGGTGCTGCTAGTCGGAAAGGTGTTTCAAATGGGGAGCTAGATAAGTATAAATCTCTAGTTCAAAATGCTATCAGTAATAAATTTATTAATCCTAATAAATTATATAGTGGGCGAAATTGTGTATTAGAAATTCAAATTGCACCTGATGGTTTATTACTTAATGTTAGTGCGAAAGGTGGCGATGAGGCATTATGCCGAGAAGCACTTTCAGCAACGAAACAAGCTATAATTCCAAAGCCTGCAAGTACGTTTTATAATCAAGTAAAAATAATGAAAATTGACTTCCAACCAAACTAATTTTTTATATTGTAAACGCAATATTCCCTAGAATTATTTACTATAAATGATCAATATCTATAAATTAGAATATTGAAATTACATTAATTACCCCAATATATCATCTATTCATTTCGAATTAAGTTATTTAAGTAAAATAAGGAGCAAAACATGACAACAATTGTTAGTGTCCGTCGTGAGGGGCAAGTTGTTATCGGTGGTGATGGTCAAGTCACGTTAGGCGAACGTATTATTATGAAAGGTAATGCACGTAAAGTTCGTCGCTTATATAATAACAAAGTGATTGCGGGTTTTGCTGGTGGTACGGCTGATGCATTTACATTATTCGAACTATTTGAGCGAAAATTGGAGATGCACCAAGGTCATTTAACCAAAGCTGCTGTTGAGCTAGCTAAAGATTGGCGAACGGATAGGATGTTACGCAAATTAGAGGCATTGCTTGCTGTTGCTGATGAAAGTGCATCATTAATTATTACCGGTACTGGTGATGTTATCCAACCCGAAGACGATTTAATTGCCATTGGTTCTGGCGGTCCTTATGCACAAGCAGCTGCACGAGCATTACTTGATAATACCTCACTTTCTGCACACGATATTGTGCAAAAATCATTATTAATAGCGGGGGACATTTGTGTGTATACAAATAACTTCCAAACCATTGAAGAGCTCAATTACTAATCAACTGAATTAAAGAGAATATTATTATGTCTGAAATGACTCCTCGCGAAATTGTAAGCGAATTAAACCAACATATCATTGGCCAAGATAAAGCGAAACGTTCTGTAGCTATAGCACTACGTAATCGCTGGCGCCGTATGCAACTTGATGAAACATTACGTCATGAAGTTACACCTAAAAATATACTGATGATTGGACCAACAGGTGTTGGTAAAACTGAAATTGCAAGGCGCCTTGCAAAATTGGCTCACGCACCTTTTATTAAAGTAGAGGCAACTAAATTTACAGAAGTTGGTTATGTGGGAAAAGAAGTTGATTCAATTATTCGAGATCTAACAGATTCTGCAGTAAAAATGATACGCCAAGAAGCAATTGAACGCAATCGTCATAGAGCGGAAGAACTAGCCGAAGAGCGCATTTTAGATGTGCTAGTGCCACCAGCTAAAGATGGTTGGGGACAAGTTGAAGATAATAATGCTTCAACAGCAAGGCAAGCTTTTCGCAAAAAATTACGTGAAGGCACACTTGACGATAAAGAAATTGAAATTGAAGTAGCTGGTGTTAATATTGGTGTTGAAATTATGGCACCTCCTGGCATGGAAGAAATGACAAACCAATTACAGTCGATGTTTCAAAATTTAGGTGGGCAAAAAACTAAACCGCGCAAAATGAAAATAAAAGATGCCTTTAAACAGCTTATTGATGAAGAAGCTGCTAAGTTGGTTAATCCAGATGATCTTAAGCATGAAGCGATTGAAGCGGTTGAGCAGAACGGAATTGTCTTTATTGATGAAATAGATAAAGTGTGTAAGCGCGGTAACTCATCAGGGCCAGATGTTTCGCGTGAAGGCGTACAGCGTGATCTTTTACCATTAGTTGAAGGTTGTACAGTATCAACTAAACATGGCTCTGTTAAAACGGATCATATCTTATTTATTGCATCGGGCGCTTTTCAAACAGCAAATCCATCAGATTTAATTCCTGAATTACAAGGTAGATTGCCAATTCGAGTCGAATTACAAGCACTAACAAGCGAAGATTTTGAACGGATTTTAACTGAACCAAATGCTTCACTTACGGTTCAATATAAAGCGCTAATGGCAACCGAAGGTGTTAATATCGATTTTACGCCAGATGGTATTCGTAAAATTGCAGAATCAGCATGGCAAGTGAATGAGCAAAATGAAAATATTGGCGCACGTAGATTGCATACTGTATTAGAGCGTTTGATGGAAGAAGTTTCATTTGAGGCTAGTGAACTTGGCGGACAAACAGTTACAATTGATGCTAAATATGTAAGCGATCATTTAGATAAACTGGTTGCAGATGAAGATCTGAGCAAGTTTATTTTATAAGTAGTTCGGCTTGAGTATCGAGTATAAAAAAGGTGAGCTTTGCTCACCTTTTTTTATTACTGCCTTTTTAGTAGTTCGCCTAAGATATTAGAAGTTTTTGATTTAGACTTTGAATTATCTTTAGAATGATGATTTTCTAATTTATCTCGAAGTTTTTCTAAACGATCTTGTAATTTGTCACTAAATACATCATTGATTAATTTAGCAATATCAATTTGATAACGAAGCTTAGCAAATTCACCATAAATACGTAGTGGTATTGTTAACTTTTGTAGCTTTGCAATTACTTCATTTTTAGTATTCCAGCCACCTAACATTTTTAAGTTCAAATTAATATCTAAATCACGGTTTAAGAGCCCGACTCTTCCTGAAGCTTCAACGATCTCAAGTATTGCTGAATTCGCTGTTAATGTTGAAAACTCCAAGTTACCTTGCTTCAAATAGGCATTAGCTGAAATTGTTTGAAATTCGGTGTATTTTTTCTGATTTTCAGGTGTTGTATCATTTTTTGAATAGCGAGCTACCGCATTTTGGATAATACTTTCAATATTTAAATTATTGAGCTTTGCATTTGTTACAACAATGGCCACATTGCCTTGTAAGTTTGCTAACAATTTAGAACCTGATAAGGTGTTACTTTGTAAATCCCCGCTAGCATTAAATAAACCATCTAGATCATGTGCCGTATCTATTTGCTTAAAAAATGTATTTAAATCAACATCAGTTATTTTGGTATTTAGTTTTATTAATGTGTTTTTTTGTTTGCCATTTGCAACACCTGTTGCCAATATATGACCTTTAGCAAAATCTAAACTCATATTTCTGAATATAGCAATACCGTCATTATTAGTTATATCAACATTAATATTGTTAAACGTCATTTTATTGGCGTTAAGTTGCTTGATAGTTAACTTAGCCTTAGCATTGAAAGCATTTAAAAAATTTAATTCATTATTGCTCTTTGTAACATTTGACACCACAGGAGGGGTTTGTTGACTATTAGCCTTTCCGTTTGTTTTTTCACCAATTTTCAGTAATGAAGAGAGATCAATTTTATCAGAATTTAACTGCAAATTTATTTCTGGTTTACTTGTTAAATCTGCATTGATAACACCAATGAAATTATTACCATTAACTGAGAAAGATAAATTTTGGCTTTTTAAAATCTGAGGATTATGTTGGTAATTAAAAACGCCACTTATGTTTCCTTTTAATTCTTTTGCTGAATTAGCAATGCCTTTATAAGTAAAATTTAACTTATTTAAATCGATGATTGCTTGTCTTGGAAATTCATTTAAATCGACATTAGCATGTATTAGGTATGACATATCTTGTTGATTTTTATCTACGTTACCGTTTAAAGCAATAGCGATATTTTTATCTTTAACTTGTTCTACAATAAGATTAGTATTTCTAAAGTTAATAAGATCATCTTTATATTGTAATACCACTGTACTGTCAGTAACTTCAAATTTATTTAAGCTAAACTGCCAACTAGATGTATTTTTTTTATCTTTAGAATCCATTGGCACATTAGTGGTCGTATCCATAGGTGTTTTTTTAGCACCATTTTTTGCAATATTACCTTTACTTTCATCAGTGACGTTGATGATTGCTGATTTTATAAATACATTTTTGATAGATAATTTTTTTGAGAAAAGAGGCAATAGTTCAACATCAAGTCGCATATTATCCGCAGTTAATATAGGTTTTTTTACATCGACATCAGATAATTTTACCGAATCTGTTAATATACTCACTTGTGGCCATATATGCCAACGCAAATCGCCATCAATAGTTAATTCATAACCGGTTTTATCTTTTACTGTATCAGAAATAAATCCACGAAAGTTGTTAGGATCTACAAAAACAATAAGTGAAATAATACCGATAGTAATAGCTAAAATTAAGGCAAATAAAAAAACCAATATTTTTTTTACCATATTAATGTTCCTTTGTTAATATTATAAGTTGTTTAGTCTTTATCAATACGACTGGCGACAGCGCCATGTTGGTCTTTATATTTTGCATCTTGCCTTCGATTGTATGGTCTTGCAGCCGCTCCAGTTAATGTTTCAAAACTAAGCGCTCCGATTGTCATTCCTGGTCTAAGTGCTAATGGAATTTTCCCTGAGTTATAGAATTCCAAAACAATTTGCCCTTGCCAACCAGGATCAATTCGATGTGCTGTAACGTGAACCATCAGCCCTAGCCTAGCAAGCGATGAACGCCCATCTAACCAACCAACCAGATCATCGGGAATAGTGACTGATTCTAAGGTTACGGCTAATGCTAATTCTCCTGGATGCAAATAGAAAGCATCGCTTTCAGCTAATACAATTTCCTCGCTCATCACTCGTTCCAATACCGCAGCAACTTCTTCTTTAGGACCACTTAAATCGATATAAGGTGTGGTATGCTCTCGGAAAGTTCGAAACTGGTTACCTAATCTAATATCAACAGTTGCACCATTAATACAACTTGCTGCTGGTTGTGGTGTGATTTTTAATTTACCGTTTTGTAAATATGCTTCGATATCTCGGTCGCATAATCTCATAAGTAATCCTTAATTCAGCTTGTATTTCTTTATTCTAACAGGAACTTTGAATGTCGTCGATGTTAGTTGTTTAAGGTTTTAGCAACCATGCGCGGCCATAGTGATTATAGTATCCCGCTAATTTGCCAGGTTGATCACCTACTCCTAGATAAAGGTCAAAATGCTGCCCTTTAATTGCACCACCTACATCAAGGGCAACCATTAAACGATTTTCTCGCCTACCACGATATTGCCCATCGCTATCAAGCAGAGGCACGTCAACCAGTACTACAGAACCCATTGGTATTAATGATTTATCAGAGGCGATAGAAGCATTGGCAATTAAAGGAACATTAGCGGCCCCTTTTACTTCGGTATTATATTTGGGTTCAAAAAAAACGAATGAATGGTTTTGAACCAATAATTCTTTAATTTTTTCCTCACTTTTATTCTTAGCCCAATCTTTGATAGCCTGTATCGACATTTTTTCTTTTTCGATTTCACCTTGTTCTACTAGCAATCGGCCAATACTTGAATAACCATGTCCATTTTTACCGCCATAACTAAAGAAAACTAAAGGTAAATCATCTTCAAAATCAACATAGGCACTACCTTGCACTTCCATAATGAAATTATCTATTAAAGAATTACTGTATGCTATTTCAAGACCTTTATTGGCAAGAATACCATTATAAATTTGCTCTCGATTTGGTAATTGTTTTCCTTCACTAACGGGCATTTTATAAATAGGATATTTAAAATCTGTAGTTAGCTCATGTCTTGCTTTAATGATTGGAGTATAATAACCTGTCATATGGACATTTCCATACCCATCTTGCCCCGACATTTCATAACTTTTAAGCCCAACTTTGCTAAATTCGTCAGTTCCTAAGGAACGATTAATCCAATCATCTATCGCTTTATAGATATGTTCATTTTTAAGATACAAAGAGGGCGATGACGACTTGATTTTGGCAATTTGAATCATGTAGTCTGAAATATTTACTGGAATAGCTAATTGTGGATAGCTTACGTTAAACGGAAAAAGGAGGTTGCCATCTTTATATTGTTGACCTTGTTTGACAGGTTTATTTACATTGCTTTGGCTACTAGTTAGAAGAGATAAAATAAATAAAGAGCATAAAGTACATAAAACATAAAAACGATAATAGCGACGTTTCTTTTCTTTCATCTTGATAGATTATTATAATAAGTTAAGTATCATTGTTAGTTATGCTACACAATTCTATTATAAGAAACTACCAATAATTATGGTGTAGTCATAAAAAGTTTTCATAAAAATTCAACTTGCGATTTTATTCTATAGACTTTATAGTCCTATATTCTTTATTAAATTAAGAAATTGAGCAAATAAAAGGAAAATAGCGATGAGCGCTTCCTCAAAGCATG
>NZ_LZGZ01000110.1:0-13583 GCF_001690515.1 Gilliamella sp. Fer4-1
CTATATAAAAAATAACATATCGATAATAACAAACTTTATCTATAAAGTACAATTAAACAAATTCTATAAAACGGTTTTTTATAAAACAACCAATAAGATTTTTAACTTTTTTGAAGGAATGTCAAAAAGGGTCTACAATAATTACCTTACTCTTTCCTTTAATTAGTTGATTGTTCATGGTGTTACATTATGTTTTCTCCTGAAATTTTATTAACGTTGAATATTCATCAACAGCTATTTACCGACCCGAGGCGCATTGCGTTGTTAAAAGCTATTGAACAAACGGGGTCATTAAGTCAAGCTGCCAAGGAAATTGGTGTCAGCTATAAAACAGCATGGGACGCTATCAATGAGATTAACAAGCTAGCGCCTAAGCCTTTTTTAATTACAGCAATTGGTGGTAAAAATGGAGGAGGAACTAAGTTAAGTGCCTATGCTGTTAGGTTTATTCAACTTTATGAATTATTAACTCATCTACAACAAAAAGCATTTAATATTCTTAGTGACGACAAAATTCCATTAGATGATATTTTAAAAGCCACAGCCAGTTTATCTTTGCAAACTAGTGCACGTAATCAGTTATATGGTGCTGTTAAACAGATTCAAACAAGTGGGATTGCTGGATTTATTACTGTGCAGTTAAGTGATAATAAAACAGAGCTAAAAGCTTACATCACTCAACCAAGTATTGAACGGTTAAAGTTGGGTACAGATAAAACAGTCTTGTTGCTAATTAAAGCTCCCTTAATTGAATTGAACGATGTTAATGAGAACTGCCTATCGGTCACTATTGAAAAAATCACGACTGATGGCAAATGGAGTGAAATCGCTTGTTCGCTACCCTCTGGCATAGTGCTCTATGCTAGCAAATTAGTTAATGAAATTAAGCAATCGAGATTAATTATAGGTAAACAGGTTAAACTATCTATTAATCCACAACATATTATTGTTACTACATTAGTTTAGTAATATGAGGTTATCATGCTACAGATAGAAAATGCACATTTTAAAATTAATGACTACCAAGTTTTTACTATTGAATCATTAACAATTCAACAAGCTGGTAATGTTGCTTTTGTAGGGCGTAATGGCAGTGGTAAATCTGTACTTGCTAAAGCATTGGCAGGCAAACAAAAACAATTATCAGGGAAAATTATCAATCAATTTAAATCTATAGTTCATATCTCTTTTGAACAACTTCAAAAACTGATTAATGATGAATGGAAGCGAAACAATACTGACATGTTAAGTGAAGGTGAAAATGATACGGGGCTGAGCACTAAACAAATTATTCAACAAAATATGAGTAATCAAGAGCTTTGCCAGCAACTAGCACAACAATTTGGGATTGAACATTTATTACTTAGACGTTTTAAATATCTTTCAACAGGGGAAACACGTAAAACGCTAATCTGCCGAGCGCTAATGCAACAACCTGATTTTTTAATATTAGATGAACCTTTTGATGGTTTAGATGTCGCATCCCGTGAAAATTTAGTAGAAATACTTGCAGTGCTTGCAAAGCAAGGAGTCACTATTGCTCTTGTTTTAAATCGATTTAACGAGATCCCTACTTTTATCGAAAATATTGGCATATTAGCCGATTGTCAACTATTGAAAATTGACACAAAGCGCACAATATTAAACGATACAATAGTTAAGCAATTAGCTGATTTAGAAAATATACCCAATATGTCCTTACCAGAGGCCGATGAACCCCCAACACCATTAGCCGATCAATTAGATCGTGTCATATTAAAAAATGGTTATGTCTATTATGATGATAAAGCAATTATTAATGGATTAACTTGGCAAGTAAAAGCCAAGCAAAATTGGCAAATTGTTGGACCTAATGGCGCAGGTAAATCAACGTTATTAAGTTTAATAACAGGCGATCATCCGCAAGGATATAGCAATGATCTTACTTTATTTGGGCGCAAACGTGGTTCGGGTGAAACGATTTGGGATATTAAACGCCATATCGGTTATGTGAGCAGTAGCCTGCATTTGAATTATCGTGTTAGTTCTAGTGTTAAAACCGTGTTATTGTCTGGCTATTTTGATTCGATTGGTGTTTACCAAGCAACAAGTGATAAACAAGCTAAACTGGTTGATGAATGGTTACAATTGCTAGGATTGCAAGCGCAAGCCGATAAACCGTTTCAGTCGCTTTCTTGGGGGCAACAAAGGTTAATACTTATTGCCAGAGCTTTGGTCAAACATCCGACACTGCTTATTTTAGATGAACCGTTACAAGGACTTGATCATCTTAATAGAGAATTAGTAAAACGCTGGGTAGATCGTTTAATTAATGAGGGGCACACACAGTTGATATTTGTTTCCCATCATGCTGAGGATGCCCCAAAATGCATCACACATCGATTAACTTTTGTTCCTGAGTTTGATCATAGCTATCAATATAAAATTGAACAGCTAAGTAAAATAATTAGTTAGATCTATTAAAATTGATGTTAAAAATAGAAATGATCTTCAAAATAAAAAGGATTTTTTTTTGAAAATTTATCTTGATAAATGAAAACATTTTATAAAGGCTACACTTATGAAGTTATCCCCGTTACCTGTGGATAACTCTG
This sequence comes from Gilliamella sp. Fer4-1, assembly GCF_001690515.1. Classification (NCBI taxonomy): domain Bacteria; kingdom Pseudomonadati; phylum Pseudomonadota; class Gammaproteobacteria; order Orbales; family Orbaceae; genus Gilliamella; species Gilliamella sp. Fer4-1. Next base: position 2,595 of record NZ_LZGZ01000110.1, read on the forward strand.
TTAATAGTTTATTGAAAAAAGCGCTAACCTCAGTCACTATCAGGATTTTTCTTGATTTGATTGCAACTTAAGCACAAAAATGTTTTTTGTTTAATATCAATAGGATATCATAAATCAAGAGGTGTGTTTGTTGTCTTTTTTATAAATTAAAAAGGAAACTGAACAAAAAATAGAAGATTTTTAAAGGTCAAGTCCTTTTGGGGATAATTTTTTATTAATAGGTAAAATATTAGGTTGTGAGTAATGAAAAACTTTAAATTATGTTCCGAATTTAAGCCCGCTGGTGATCAACCTGAAGCTATAAAAAAAATTAATCAAAATCTGGATGACGGAATTGCACATCAAACTTTATTAGGGGTAACAGGATCAGGTAAAACATTTACTATGGCAAATGTTATTGCTCAGCATAACCGCCCTACAATCATTTTGGCGCCCAATAAAACATTAGCAGCCCAGTTATATGGAGAAATGAAGGCTTTTTTCCCGGAAAATGCGGTGGAATATTTTGTATCTTATTATGATTACTATCAACCTGAATCTTATGTGCCATCAACTGATACTTTTATTGAAAAAGATGCATCAATCAATGAACATATAGAACAAATGCGCCTTTCTGCCACTAAATCACTATTAGAACGGCGTGATGTTGTGATCGTTGCTTCGGTTTCGGCTATTTATGGTTTAGGTGCGCCAGAAACTTATATGTCGATGATATTGCACTTAACAAAAGGCACGATTACTGATCAGCGATCAATCTTAACTCGTTTGGCTGAATTGCAATACACTCGTAACGAAATAAACTTTAGTCGTGGTACGTTTCGCGTGAGGGGGGACGTGATAGATATTTTTCCTGCTGACTCTGATGAGCTTGCTGTACGTGTTGAGCTATTTGATGATGAAGTCGATCGTATTGTAATGTTCGACCCTTTAACTGGTAGCAGTGTTAGTGAAGTATCGCGAATCACCATTTATCCAAAAACGCACTATGTTACACCAAGAAATATTATGGAAAATGCCATAGCACAAATTAAACAGGAGCTAAAAGAACGGCAAAAGGTGTTATTAGACAATAATCGCCTATTGGAAGAGCAACGTTTAACCCAACGAACATTATTTGATATTGAAATGATGAGTGAACTTGGTTATTGCTCTGGAATAGAAAATTACTCACGCTTTCTAGCTCAACGCAATCCAGGTGATCCGCCTGCAACGTTATTTGATTACTTGCCAGCAGATGGTTTATTGTTTATTGACGAATCTCATGTTGCTATTCCGCAATTGGGGGCAATGTATAATGGTGATCGTTCACGAAAACTTAATTTGGTTGAATATGGATTCCGCTTACCATCAGCGCTAGACAATCGACCTTTAAAGTTTACTGAATTTGAAAATATTATGCCACAAACTATTTATGTATCAGCAACACCAGCCAAATATGAAATAGAAAAATCTGGTGGAGAAATCATTGAGCAAGTAGTTAGGCCTACGGGGCTGCTCGATCCTATTATCGAGGTTAGACCCGTTGCTACACAAGTTGATGATCTGCTATCTGAAATCAAAATTCGTATTAATAACGACGAGCGAATATTAGTAACTACACTAACTAAACGTATGGCAGAGAACTTAACTGACTATTTGTCAGAACATAGTGTCAATGTAAAATACTTACATTCAGATATCAACACAGTTGAACGAATGGAAATAATTCGAGATTTACGCTTAGGAAAAGTGGATGTACTCGTTGGGATTAACTTATTAAGAGAAGGGCTAGATATACCAGAAGTCTCTTTAGTGGCAATATTAGATGCTGATCGCGAAGGTTTTTTGCGCTCGGAAAGTTCTCTCATTCAAACCGTTGGGCGCGCAGCTCGAAATGTGAATGGTAAAGCCATATTGTATGCTGATAGAATAACGCCAGCTATGCAAAAAACGATTGACGAAACTGCTCGCCGTCGAAAAAAACAAGAAGACTTTAATACAACGCATGGCATTACACCAAAATCGGTACGCAAAGAAATTAAAGACATATTAGAAGCAGGTTTAAGCACTAAAAAGTCAACAGCCAAAGTACAGACATTTGAACCAGGCAAACCATACCATTATGTTTCAGTTAAAGAAGTACAAGCAAAAGTGAAAGAACTTGAAGCAATGATGTATGAAGCTGCTCAAAATCTTGAATTTGAAAAAGCAGGTGTGTTGCGTGATGAAATAAAAAAATTACGTGCGGATTTTATAAAAGTATCTTGATGGCACATTTAACAAGGAAAAAAGATGACAATAACACGAATTGATCCAGATGATCGTTGGTCTGAAGCTGTGATCCATAATAACGTTATTTATTACACAAGCGTTCCTACTAATCTTGAAAATGACGCTTATGTGCAGACCAAAAGTGCATTAGCTGAAATTGACAAAATATTAGCCCGAGCTAACAGTGATAAATCACGTATATTAGATGTAACATTATTTTTAGTTAATAAAAGTGACTTTGCAGCTATGAATAAAGCATGGGACGAATGGGTAGCTAAAGGTAGTGCACCAGTACGTTGTACAGTGCAAGCTGAGTTAATGAAAAAAGAATATTTGATAGAAATTAAAATCGTGGCTGCAGTAAAATCCTAGTTTTTCTATTATCGCCGATAATATTCGGCGATACCACTAAGGTCATTTTCTTTACCTCGTTAATTGTAGCTTTTTTGTTGCTAAGTGATAAAGCCATTATGATCCCCATTAACAAAATTTTAGTGTATACTTTGCATACATTCTATTTTAATTATTCTCACATTTGCTATGCACACTCAACCTAAAATTGCCATTGTTATGGGATCTAAAAGTGATTGGAATACAATGCAACATGCCGCTGATATTCTTGATACATTGATTATTCCCTACCATGTTGAAATCGTTTCTGCTCACCGTACTCCTGATAAATTATTTCGCTTTGCCGAAGATGCTAAGCAAAAAGGCTTTGATGTGATCATTGCGGGTGCTGGTGGTGCTGCTCATTTACCTGGCATGTTAGCAGCCAAAACACTCGTTCCTGTATTCGGTGTTCCCGTGCAAACTGCTACCCTAAGTGGTGTTGATAGCTTATATTCCATTGTGCAAATGCCTAAAGGCATTCCTGTTGGCACATTGGCAATAGGCAAATCGGGGGCAGCCAATGCGGCATTACTTGCTGCGCAAATTTTAGCTTTGCATGATAAAGCTATTTATCAACGTTTATCAACATGGCGATTAACTCAAACGGATGATGTATTAAGTCATCCTGACCCAAGAGCGGATGCATAATATGGAAATGCAATCTGTTTGTGTGCTTGGTAATGGTCAATTAGGCCGGATGCTTAGACAAGCTGGTGAACCATTAGGCATTAAAGTCTACCCTGTAGGATTAGAGGAAGAACCTGCGACAATTCCATATCAACAATCAGTGATAACTGCCGAAATAGAACGTTGGTCAGATACGCCATTTACACAGATTCTAGCTAAACACCCTCATTTTATTAATCGAGATATCTTTCCGCTTATTGCTGATCGTTTAACGCAAAAACAGCTACTCGATCAACTTGGTTTACCTACCGCCAAATGGTTTTTGCTTAATCAATCTCAGGATTGGCAAAAACTGTTTACCGAACTGGGTGAGTTATTAATTGTTAAACGCCGCACTGGTGGTTATGATGGGCGAGGGCAATGGCGAATTTCGGTTAATAACCCAATAAACGTGCCAGATGATCTCTATCAGCATGCTATTGTTGAACAAGCTATTCCATTTGACGAAGAGATGTCATTAGTGGGCGCTCGTAACGCAAAAGGTGAAACAGTATTTTACCCTCTTACTCATAACTTACATCAAGATGGCATATTAAAAATGAGTGTTGCATTACCTAATGCTTTCCACTCATTATTACAGGCAAAAGCTGAAAAAATGCTATCTGCCATTATGCATAAATTAAATTATATTGGTGTGATGGCAATGGAATGTTTTATTGTTGGTGATGACTTACTGATCAATGAACTTGCACCACGTGTGCATAATAGTGGACATTGGACGCAAAATGGTGCCTCAATAAGCCAATTTGAGCTACATCTTCGAGCTATATTAGGACTACCATTACCTAAACCTGATGTGTTTGCACCTTCGGTTATGGTTAATTTAATTGGCACAGAATTAAATATTAATTGGTTATCTATCGATTTAGTTCATCTACATTGGTATGAAAAAGAAGTCCGAGTTGGGCGTAAAGTAGGGCATTTAAACTTAACTCATAATCAACCTGATAAACTGCTAAAAACATTAGACACTTTAATATTGCTATTGCCTTGTGATTATCAAATAAGTATTGAATGGGCAAAACAAAAATTATTGTGATTTAGTGAGTTAAACCAATTAAGGCGATTAAATTTAAGGGTAGATCCATGGTTAACTTCAACCAAAAAATCAATTATCAGCGTTACGCCAGTAAACAGCGTGAAACACTGTCTGATGAGTACTCAATAGTGCGTTGTTTTGAAAGCGATCGTGAGCGTATTATTAATTCCGCTGCCATTCGTCGATTACAACAAAAAACGCAAGTTTTTCCACTAGAACGAAATTCAGTGGTTAGAACACGGCTAACTCATTCAATGGAAGTGCAACAAGTGGGTCGCTATATTGTTAAAGAAATCGTCAATCGACTAAGCAAATCTAAGCAACTAGAAAAATATGGATGTGATAATTGCGTAATGGCTATCGAAAGTCTGGTTGAGATGGCCTGTTTAATGCACGATATTGGCAATCCCCCATTTGGCCATTTTGGTGAGGCTGCTATTAATCAATGGTTTATGTTACACCTAGGGCTTGGAAAACCGACAGCTTATAGTGCGCTTGATATAAATGATAACGATACCGATGAAATCAAAAAACTTAAAATAAAAATCCGCCAAGATCTATCTAATTTTGAAGGTAATGCACAAGCAATTCGATTAGTGCATACAATATTGCGTCTTAATTTAACCTATTCACAAATTGCCTCAATTCTCAAATATTCCAAACCGGCCTATTGGTCTAAACAAGTGCCGGCTGAATTTTCTTATTTAATGAAAAAACCAGGTTATTATTTATCAGAAGAGCCATTTATAAAAGAGCTATCTAAACAGCTCGATATTAAACCGTTCCATCGATATCCATTGACCTACATTATGGAAGCTGCCGACGATATCTCATATTGCATTGCAGATCTAGAAGATGCTGTTGAAAAGAAAATCCTAACAGTAAAACAGCTCTACGCATACCTAGCAGAAGCATGGGGACCAGTTAAAAAAGACGATCTGTTTGATACCGTTGTTAATCGACCTTATGAGAACTTAAAACAGAATGGATTTGATGCTATTGGTATTGATCAGTTCTTTATGTATTTACGTGTTAACACTATAGGTAAGCTGGTACCCCATGCAGCGGAACGTGTTATTGAAAATATTGAAGCAATCTATCATGGATCATTTAATCATGCTTTACTTGAAGATCATAGCGCTGAATATAAGTTATTAAATATTTTTAAAAAAGTTGGATTTGAACATGTATTCAATCATGAATCGGTCGAAAATATTGAACTTCAAGGGTACCGAATTATTAGTGGATTGCTTGATATTTATAGTCCATTGCTTAATATGCCAACTCATGACTTTTTAAAATTGGTTGACAATCAACATCACAAACATTATCCCATTGAGACACGCTTATATCATAAATTATCCTCAAAACATTGTGTAGCTTATAAACAAGCAATCAGCGAACTTAATTCAAATAAAACAAGTTTCGCTTGTATGGAATTTTATTACCGATGCCGATTATTGCAAGATTATATTAGCGGTATGACCGATCACTTTGCTTATGATGAATATCGCAAGTTAATGGCCACATTCTAGTTTGTAGCAATTGATTAAATGATTGGGCACTACTAATATGCATTGGCACCAGATTAGTGCGTGGCTAATAGTTAAAATATCTAAAGAAACCGCGATTATTTATATTACTCATCATCGGTAAAAACGATTAAGACTAGATCTTTACCTCAACTACTTCCATATTCTTCTTAAATAATTCAATTTAGTTCAAGTTATCAATTTCTGGCATGTTCTTTGCATTATTCATTTTGTATTTCAAATTTATTAGGAGCATTGAATGAAATTAGTTACTGTAGTTATAAAACCTTTCAAGTTAGAAGAAGTTAGAGAAGCGTTATCTAATATAGGTATTACAGGATTAACTGTCACTGAAGTTAAAGGTTTTGGGCGTCAAAAAGGCCATGCAGAGCTATATCGTGGTGCCGAATATAATGTCAATTTTTTACCTAAAGTTAAAATCGACTTAGCCATTAGCGATGATCAGCTTGACGAGGTTATTAGCACTGTGGCTAAGGCTGCGCATACTGGCAAAATTGGCGATGGCAAAATTTTTGTCACTGAACTTGAACATGTAGTGCGTATACGCACTGGTGAAACCGATGACTCGGCGCTGTAATTTATTGTTAAAGGTATAATTATGTTGAAAAAAGCTATTTTATGTTTAATGATTTTGTTTTCAAGCTCTGCTTTTGCTGGTGAAGTTGACATAGCTGATAAAGCCGATAATGGATTTATGATGATTTGCACAACATTAGTTCTTTTTATGTCTATTCCGGGCATTGCTTTATTTTATGGTGGCTTGTTGCGCTCTAAAAATGTGTTATCGATGTTAACACAAGTATTGGTTGTTTTTTCGTTAATTTCTGTGTTATGGATTGTTTATGGTTATTCACTTGCTTTTGGAGAGGGTAACTGGTTTTATGGAAATTTGAATCACGCATTATTAATAGGTATAAGTATTAATAATGTATCAGGAGCTATTTATGAATTAATTTGGGTCGCATTCCAAGGATCGTTCGCTTGCATTACCTGTTGTTTAATTCTGGGAGCTTTTGCTGAACGGATTCGTTTTTCAGCAGTACTCATTTTTATGGTGCTATGGTTTACATTTTCGTATATTCCTATGGCGCATATGGTATGGGGTGGTGGTATCTTAGGTGATGAGGGAGCACTTGATTTTGCAGGTGGCACTGTAGTACATATTAATGCAGCGGTTGCAGGAATAATTGGTGCTTATTTTATCAAAAATCGAATTGGCTATAATCGTGAACCACTAAAACCGTTTAACTTACCTTATGTTTATCTTGGTGCAGCCATTCTTTATATTGGATGGTTTGGTTTCAACGCCGGCTCATCAACACATGCTGACGAAATTGCTGGTTTAGCTTTTATTAATACAGTTGCAGCAACTGCCGCAGCAGTTTTAGCATGGACATTGGCTGAATGGTTCTTTCGCGGAAAACCGTCTTGTCTTGGTTCTGCATCGGGTGTAATAGCAGGATTAGTTGGGGTAACACCAGCCGCAGGTCTAGTCGGAGTAGGTGGGGCTATGTTAATTGGCTTTATTTGTGGTTTTGCTGGTGTTTGGGGCGTATCAACACTCAAACGAATTTTAAAAATTGATGACACTTGTGACGTATTTGGTGTACATGGTGTATGTGGCATCGTCGGTTGCATATTAACAGGTGTATTTGCATCAGAATCATTAGGCGGTGTCGGTTATACACAAGGTATTACTATGGTAAGCCAAGTTGGCATTCAGTTGATGAGTATTATAACTTGTGTAATTTGGACCACGGTTATTTCTTTTATTTCTTATAAAATTGCAGATCTGTGCGTTGGTTTGCGTGTATCGGAAGAACATGAAAGAGAAGGGCTTGACATCAATAGCCATGGTGAAAGTGCATTTAATAGTTAACTGCAAACACAAAAAAGCTCATATTTTGAGCTTTTTTGTTTCCTACTATTGCTATAATGTTGTGGCCGTGCTTAGTGTGTTACTCTTTATTCTACTTCTTGTGATATTCCAAAGCTTAATCATCCCAAAGCATAATTGCATTATCATCAGTTAAAATTAAAGGTGGAGCAAAAAGATACTCTTTAACTTTAGCGGGTAAAGCTTGCATATCATTAAAATTAAACTGCAACTCAGGGTAAGCGTTAGCGATTTTTTTGATTCGAGTATCTAATAACTCTTTTATCTTATTAGATTCTTTGGCAATAGCAATTTCATCTTTCAGCATACTAATCTGCTTTTTATGGTGCTCTGATTCAAATATTTCATTAAAAATAAAGGAAAAACCGCCTTTATTAATTCTATTACTATCATGATACTCCCTATATTCTGAATGGTGTAATTTAAGTTCCTTAACACGTAATGCAATAATCTCATCAATATGATCAGTATAATAATTTAATGTAGGATCTAAATAAGCTAGTGTTCTATGTTCAGGTATTGCATCATTGCTATGTACTAAGGTAAATAAAGGTTTTTTAAATGTCTTCATTCTGTCACTTCCTTTTTAATTAAAAGAAAAAGGTAACAAGACCTTCAATACCAAAAAGCGATTGTTACATTTTACGTAAAGATCTTTCAGGGTAACATGGCGCTTTAATATAAAGATCAATAATATTTCAAATAGTTATTTTAATTCTTCAAGAAATATTCAAACTAATGAGTTCGAATTACAAAGCAAAAAAGTTTAAAAAATAAAAGGCTATTGGTAACAGCCTTCGCTAGATAAACAGTTCCAAATGAAAAATAACTAAAGCATGTTCGTAACATACTAATACTCAAAATATCAATTGTTATATTCTAAGGCTAGGCTAAATAGCCTTATTTACTTATAGGTCATGTTTTAAAGGCGAAGACGGTATCAACAGCACAACGCCTTTACTTAATACTTGACTAAAACATCTCAAGAGTCATGACTCTTATTAAGACACATTTAGTTTTGGAGAGTTCAATAATATTGCTAGATATAATTTTTTTTGTTAAAGGTTCTTCTTTAAACCTCATAAATACAATGTAAAACTAACACATCTATCATAATAATTTTTAACATGTTTGATTGCTAATGCGTAAAAATAGAGTGACTTATAAAGTTATTCATCTTTGGACTAAATTTTAGCAAAGCTAGCTAAATTGACAAAACAACTATAGATATGGTGATGATAAATTAGGTTTTCAATACCCGAGGGCATTATTACTTCATTGCTTTTGCAATACTAACAAATAAAGCTAGTTCACTATTTATTAATCAAGACGAAGTTGAACTATTATACCACTTTTTTACTAAATAATAAATATAAATGTTATTCAACACTTCAGTTAAGTATCTAATCAATGCTTAATAATAAGCTAAAGGTGGGCTGGATTGTTTTTTAAATGCAACTAATCTTTTACTTAAAGTAGTATGTTATTTAATGGTTAAAAATGACTTACAATAAACTATACGGGTTTATATTGTTTTAAAAACGATTATTAATTAATTTTTAAATAAAATGAGCCAAAAACAACTAAAATAAATAATAAGGGTAGGGTATTCGCCTACCCAGTTATTTTGAGTTAATTCACTTTTTTATGTTTTTTAAGTTCGGCAAAGCAATTGTGAGCAGGATGATAATCACGCCTACCCATTGGTTAAAATAAACCGATTCATGCAAATAAAAAAATGAACAAGTCACCGCAACAGGTAGCTCTGCAGCTGACAGAATCGCACTCAAAGAAATACCTATTCTAGGTATTCCGATCGAAAATAAAAAAGGAGGTAACACAGTTCCAAGTAATGCTAATAAAAATCCTAATTGATATAGTTTATCGCTAATATCAAGCTTAAAGAAAAACAAAGGTGGAAAAATTAAAAAGGTGATAAAGCATGCGCCAGTAATCATTAAAGCACTTTTTTCAAGTTTAGGTAATTCATTACCAATATTGCTACTAGAACTAATAAAGAGCGAATACATTAGCGCAGCTAGAAAGCCGAAAAAGCAACCTGTTAAATTTAAACTAATATCTTGATTAAAAATACCAGCTGCTAAGCTACTTCCAGAAATAATCACAATAACGGTGATTAGTTGGGTAATAGAGGGTTTATTTTTGAAAATAACAAAATCAATAATGACACTAATCCATAAATATTGCATTAATAAAATAATTGCAATTGATGCAGGTACTAGTTGCACGCATTGATAATAACAAATACCTACTAACCCAGGAAAAAGCCCAACGGCAAAAACCTTCCATTTTTTTGTTAGTTGAGGTATTTTAGTAGCCGAATTTGATAATGCATTATCCGTTGTTGTTTTGGGCTTGCGGATTGTTTTAACAATAAGGTGAAGGCTCCATAACATTAGCATCCCCAAAAAACACTGGACACCAGTAACTTCGCCTAGTGTATAGCCCGTTTTATAAGCAGTTTTTACAATTGAAGAAAGCACACCAAAACTACATGCACCTAAGAAAACCAAAAAACCACCTAAAAATTTATCTTTCATAATTAAATCTCGTAACACTAAAAAAATAACATTGTTGAATATATCGACAAAAAACACAATAAAAGCCCTAGGGGGACTTGTTTTATTCGCCCCCCTATGGCTTTTAACTCATTTATTTAAAAAATGTAGCAAAACAGTGATAAGTGATATTCTAAAGTCCGCTAATCTACATAAACAAGGGATTACTCTACAGAATTGTTTTTAGTATAGTTATAATTAAATGAATAATAAAAAACAATACCTAGCACAAGTGCATAACAAGCAAAAATTAACCAAATTGTTTGCCAATCCTTAACACCATTATGCGTACAGATGTCAACAACAACACCACTTAAAATTGAGCCAAAATAAGCACCAATTCCGTTGACCATGGTCATAAATAGTCCTTGAGCGCTAGCTCGAATATTTGAGTTAACTTCTTTTTCAATAAAAATAGAGCCTGAAATATTAAAAAAGTCGAATGCACAGCCGTAAACGATCATTGAAAGCATAAGTAGTGCAAACCCGAAAGGCGTTGGATCACCAAATGCAAATAAACCAAATCTGAGAGTCCAAGCAATTATGCTTATCATTATGACTTTTTTAATACCAAATTTTTTGAGAAAAAAT
>NZ_LZGZ01000111.1:0-5462 GCF_001690515.1 Gilliamella sp. Fer4-1
ACATTGATATTTAATAAAGATAAATTGATATTGGCTATAAATTTTATGTTATGGGCATTGTCGGTGGAATATAAGGACTATTAAGATGAGAAAGAATCTTAATTTAACAATTATCTCTGCATTTGTAATTGCCACATTAAGTTGGCAATCTGCTTATGCTACTGATGCTCAGGTATCGCAAGGTCCTGTAGATAGCAATGCGATAATTGAATTAAAAGATGGCTCAAAAGCTCGTGAAATGATTAATAATCAGCAACGTAGTCTTTATCAGATTGCGCTTTTAAGTAGTATCTCTATTTCAGAATTACGTGCAATGAACGCCGGGCGTTTTGATAAAAAAGATGTTGTTAATGTCGGTGAGCGCATTGTTTTGCCTGAAAACTCTCCTTTATTGCCGGCAATTAAAATAAAAGATGACAAAGATGACAAACATGTTAATTTGCCTCAGCTTGGTTCAGATGATAACTATGATGTAAAAAAAGACAAAGATGCACTTTCAACGCAAATTGCTTCAACTTTGCAAACTTTAGCTAGCCAGGATTGGAAACAAATAACCTCGGCAGACAACGGTGGTTTATCAGGGCATTTAAAAAATAAAGGTAGAGATTACGCCGAAAGTTATGTACGCAATGGCGTTAAAAGCCAAGTTGTTGATCCAGTTCGTAATGCTGTACAGGATTTTTTAGGGCGTTTTGGTACCGCTCAGTTGCAATTTGATCTGAGTGATAAAGGGGAATTTAATAACGTTAACCTAAAATTATTTAGCCCATTATATGATTCTGAAGATACATTAATATTTAGCCAAATATCATTTCAAGAATATGAGCATAAGCGCCGTATAGGTAACTTTGGTATTGGTCAACGTTGGGATGTTGCTGATAAAACATGGTTACTTGGTTATAACGTATTTTTTGATCATGATTTCCAGCGTGATCACAACCGCTTAGGTATTGGTGCTGAAGCGTGGAGTGATTACATGAAATTTGCGGTTAACTATTATCACCCATTATCTGATTGGAAAGATTCTAAGGATTTCGATGATTACTTAGAACGTGCAGCAAGGGGATTTGATGTTCGCTTCCAAGGGTATTTACCACAATATCCGCATTTAGGTGGATCACTGATGTATGAGCAATACTATGGTGATAAAGTAGCTTTATTTGGTAAAGATAATCTACAAAAAGATCCAAGAGCCATTACTGTTGGTCTTGATTATACGCCAGTTCCTCTTTTCACGATTAAAGCTGAACATAAACGTGGTCAAGATAATAAAAAGGCAACTAAAGCAGAATTAACGATGAACTATCGTATAGGCACGCCATTAAAAGATCAATTGGATCCAGATATGGTTCAATCAGCTCGTTCTTTAAAGGGTAGCCGTTATGATTTAGTTGACCGTAATAACTATATTGTTCTTGAATATAAAGAAAAGAAAATGTCTGTCGATCTAGGGCTTGAACAAACGCAATTGATCGAAGGACAAACTTATCCATTAAGTATTAGTGTTCATAATGCTAAGGATTTATCAAGCCTAGTATGGTCTGGTGATATGCTAGAAATTGATGCTGGAGGTGGTTTTTTATGTGCAGCAGCAGGGACATGTTCTGCTTCTTCATGGCTTAATCCTCCTACTGATACCAATAACTGGCAAATTGTTGCACCAAGTTATGTTGATCAAAATGGTCAACGTCGTCCAGTGAGCACAAATGGTAAATATTCTTTATCGGTATCAGTTACAGATAGTCGTGGTAAATCCGCAACATCTAATGCAGTCAGCTTTGAGGTATTGCCCGATCCAGCAATGCGTAAAGTTGGCGTCTGGGCAGTTGATAGTTCAGGGAATAAAACAACCTTGGCGACTCAAAGAGCTGATGGTTTAAGTAGTTTGACAGTATTGGCAACGCTTGTTAAGCCAAAGGTAGATAACGGTTCAGTCAACTCATTTGATGATGTAGATGGCTTTAGTGATAATGAAATAATGGATCGTATACCGGGAACATTTAATGAATTTTCAGCGTTATGGACTGCAACGAGTAACGGTGAAAAAATAGCTTTAATTAATGGTACATCGGGCGATGTGAACGAGTGTCCAGAACAAAAACCTTGCGTGATTGTTAAATCATTTGAAAAAGTTGCAAAAGGTCAAAAAGTGTCATCTGATGCATCAACAGCTGCGGGTATAGAAGTGATTGGTGACAGTTATACTTTAGATGTGGCTTCAAATATTGAGGGAATAGTTGATTTTTCAATTTCGTTAGATCAATACGGTTTTGGTTCATCATTTAATAAAGCTGCTGTTAATTTTTCTGGCGGTAAATCAGGTTACATTGAAGTTTGGAAGGCAGATGGAACATTAGTTGCTAAAAGTGAAGGGGCTATACTTCAGTTTACCCCAGCAGGACCAAAAGAATGGTTAGTTGGTCATGAATACTATGTTAAAGCGTTTACCACAAACAATACACCAATTGCTGATCCGTTTGTTATTTGGTCATTAGTTGGTTCAAATGATAAAGCTTGTCCTGGTACTCATGCGACTTTATTGGAACATGATGTTATTAGTCATCCTAAAGGACCATGGTTTAACGTTGCTATGGGTAAAGATGCACCTTACAAAATAAGGGGGATAAATGACAGTTATGCAACATCAGGCACTAGTATTCAAGCTGTAGCAGATGCGCCAACCAGTTTATTAGATTTCAGCCCAATTTCGGCACCATCTTCTGCGTGTGCAGGCGATCAAGGATTTAAATTACAAGTAACTGTCTTGTAATAGAACAAGAATTTTGATTACCGAGCCGTATCGTTAATCAAAAGGAAACACCAGTAAAAGTGGTGTATTTATATAAATACAACATGTTAATTGATAGAAAAATAGGAAGTTAAACATGAAAAATTTTACAGTAAAAAAAGTTGCGTTAGGCTTGCTTTTGGCTGGCTATGCAGCAAGTAGCGCATTTGCAATAGGTGGGACAACCCAAGCAGTTATCGCCGGTAATGCACCTGTAATGAAAGCTGACGACTCATCAGCAGAGCATACAATGGCGGTCTCTTTCAAACGTGATGGACGTCTTCTTACTAGCAACGACACGCTTAAAGTTAACGATACAATTCACATTCAATATAAATTGATCGATGCAGATGGTGATACAGATACTTCAGGAATAAAAGACTCCTTAAAAGTTTTTGTTAAAGATACAAATGGTCAATGGCTTCCTGTAGCTATAACAGCCAGTACAACGTATAATAATGACGGAGTAGGTGAAATTTCATTCGCTATTACTAACGATTTTGCTGGTAAAACTGAAATTGGTTTTAAAATTTTAGAAAGAACAGATTTTGGTTACCCTCTATCAAATCAATGGATAACTGTAAGTGATATTTTTGCTAGTAATCCTCCAGCTGTAGAGCAATCTGATCCGACTAACCCGGGGCCAGGCCCAGAAAACCCAGGCAACCCAACAGAACCAACAGGTCCTGGTAAGCTTAATCCTGATCACCCTAGTCCTGGACCAATCGAATCTGATTCGTATAAAGTTTATATTTACAAGCTAGATGTAGCTGGTAATCTAGAAGAGGCTGTTGACTATGCATCTACAGCGGTTAGTCCTAAATATGGTGAAAAATTTGCTGTAGTAGTGAAAGATACAGCGGATAATGGGGATTATACCTCAAGATTTACTTATGAATGGTACGTGACTGGTACATATGAGACAGTAGAAGCAGTAGATACAGCTCTATCTGGCGCATATAATAAAGTAGGGGTTAACGATGCTATCTTATTAGGTTCAGATTCTGGAGCTAAGCATAATAGCCTGTACTCAACAGATTATAAGGCTGGTATTCAAGGTTATAAACTTGCAGTTAGAACAAAGTAAGTTAAGCCATGTTGCTATCAAAAACCACTCTTTTGAGTGGTTTTTTTGTTAGTGATGAAGCATTACTTTGTATGCTTTATATTATCTAAGCTTTGTTATAAAATAATTATAATTTGAATTTATTGTTATAATATATGATTATTCCTTGGCAAGACCTCGATCCACAAACATTAACTAATCTAATTGAATATTTTGTATTACGCGAAGGTACTGACTACGGTTTACAAGAAAAATCACTACAAGAAAAGGTTGATGAAGTTAAACTGCAATTAATTAATGGCTCTGTTGCAATTTTTTGGTCGCAATTGCACGAAACAATGGATATTAAGCCAATCAAATAATGGTTAAAATGATTGTTTGTATATAATTTATTGTGTAACTTTGTTATAGTGTTATTGTTGTAAATTAAATGGAGAGGTGGGAATAATGATTGGTAAACAGCAATCGGATACAACGTTAGAATGGTTTTTATCTCATTGCCATATTCATAAATATCCAGCTAAGAGTACTCTTATACATCAAGGCGAAAAAGCAGAAACTCTCTATTACATTTTAAAAGGTTCTGTAGCAGTATTGATTAAGGATGATGAAGGTAATGAAATGATTTTATCTTATTTAAACCAAAATCAATTTTTGGGCGAATTGGGACTTTTTGAAGAAGGTACTGAACGAACTGCTTGGGTTAAAGCCAAAACAAGTTGTGAGGTTGCAGAAATTTCGTATAAAAAATTTAAACAGCTTGTTCAAGTCAATCCAGATATTTTAATGCATCTTGCCAGTCAAATGGCAAGTCGATTACAAGTTACATCTGAAAAAGTCAGTAATTTAGCCTTTTTAGACGTTGCTGGGCGTATTGCGCAAACGCTTTTAAACCTTGCTAAACAACCTGATGCTATGACACACCCTGATGGTATGCAAATAAAAATTACACGCCAAGAAATAGGTCAAATTGTTGGTTGTTCGCGTGAGACGGTGGGGCGAATTTTAAAAATGCTTGAAGATCAGCATTTAATCTCAGCTCATGGCAAGACAATTGTTGTTTATGGTACGCGTTGATTGACCAAGATGATATAATTAATACAATGATTAATACAATACGAGATATCGCATGACACAAAAAAGAGGTATTCCAAGTCATGTGGCTATAATTATGGATGGTAATGGTCGTTGGGCTCAGCAACGTAACCAGTTACGCGCTGTTGGTCATCGGGCAGGATTAAAAACGGTACGGAAAATTGTGGCTTACGCGGCAACTTTAAAAGTTAAAGTTCTTACTTTATATGCATTTAGCAGTGAAAACTGGAGGCGCCCACCCAATGAAGTTTCCGCTCTAATTTCCCTTTTTATCTATGCATTAAAACGAGAAATCAAAAGTTTGAATAAAAATAATGTTCGCTTGAATATTATTGGTGATATATCTCGTTTTAGTGATAATTTACAAAATATGATTATTCAAGCGCAAAATTTAACCAAAAACAATTCGGGTTTAGTACTAAATATTGCCGCCAACTATGGTGGGCGTTGGGATATTTTGCAATCGGCAAAAAAAATGGCTACCCAAGTGACTAAGGGTGAGATCACTTTAGA
>NZ_LZGZ01000112.1:0-7637 GCF_001690515.1 Gilliamella sp. Fer4-1
ATTTATTAGCAAATCGTGATTATAGAACGTTAAAAAAAGTATTAAATGCTAACGATGAGCAGTTAAAAGAGGCCGTCGATTTTATACAACACTTACAGCCCTATCCCGGTGATTTTATTAATATGTCTGCGCCAGATTATGTGATACCTGATGTTTTAGTAAAAAAAGTGAATGGAAGCTGGGTTGTTGATTTGAATAATGACATAATGCCAACCCTACGCATAAATCAGCAATATGCGGCGATGGAAAAGACAGTAAGCGAAAGCGATAGCCAATATATCCGATCACATTTGCAAAATGCGAATTGGTTTATTAAAAGTATTGAAAATCGCAATGAAACTTTACTTAAAGTAAGTCAATTTATTGTAGAACATCAGCGGGAGTTTTTCGAACTGGGCACAGAATATATGAGGCCAATGATTTTATCTGATGTTGCAACTGCAATTGAAATGCATGAGTCAACGGTTTCTCGAGTGACAACTCAAAAATATTTACAATGCCCGACGGGCATATTTGAATTAAAATTCTTTTTTTCTAGCCATGTAAACACACAATCAGGTGGTGAAGCCTCGTCGACGGCTATTCGTGCTTTAATTAAAAAATATATATCAGCAGAAGATAGTAAAAAGCCACTGAGTGATAGCAAATTAGTTTCGTTACTTGAAGAACAAGGTATTATTATTGCTCGCCGAACCGTAGCAAAATACCGTGAAGCCTTATCAATTCCACCATCAAGTCAACGTAAACAGCTTTAAATTTAAAGCTGTTTACGGCAACGGATTATTTTAAATGGCTTTTTTAGTTTCAATAATCATCATATCCGTAGTAAAAGAACCATCAGCTTGAAGTTCAAAATAACTTTTTGTATCGTCAGCTGCGGTTTCTTGGTAAATTCGTATTGCCTCAATTAACTGTTCAGGAGTACGCATTCGTTTAACCCATGTATCAAAAGAGAGTGTTAAACGGTGGCGAGCTATATTATTAATGATGAAACCCGCTTCAGTTAAAAAGGTTAACCATTCACCGGGGGTATAGTCACGAACGTGTGATGTGTCACGCAAGG
The DNA here is from genome assembly GCF_001690515.1 of Gilliamella sp. Fer4-1. Lineage (NCBI taxonomy): Bacteria > Pseudomonadati > Pseudomonadota > Gammaproteobacteria > Orbales > Orbaceae > Gilliamella > Gilliamella sp. Fer4-1. Next base: position 1,064 of record NZ_LZGZ01000112.1, read on the forward strand.
CTTCAACAGTTTGTAGCCAAACATCTAATACAGGATGACCAGGTGAAACAACATCCATAATAATTAATTTACCACCAGGTTTAGTTATTCGATGGAGCTGTCGAATGCTTTTACCTACATCATGCCAGTGATGTGCTGAATAACGGCTGACAACAATATCAAATTGATTATCAGCAAAAGGGGGGTATTCAGCATAACCTTGCTTAACGGTTATATTTTGTAAACCGCGCTCTTTTGCTGTTTGCGCGACAACCGATAACATTTCATTTGAAAGATCATAGGCAGTAACATGTTTAACATATTTTGCTGCAATAAAACTGACATGACCTGCGCCACATCCCATATCAAGTAGACTTGCCTCGGAATGTGGGATAAGTAGGTTAGATAAATATTCAAGATCAGGTCCTTGCGCATGTACTTTACTGGTTAAATAAGCATTGGCTTGTTCGCCAAACTGCTGTTTTACATTATCATGATGTGTTGCCATTGGTGATTCTCATTATTGGATTGGGCGCAAATAAACGCCCAAAAGTTGAAATTAAGCTAAAAATGACGGGATTTTCTGTTCAAAGTCGCTAATCGCTTCTTCATGTTGTAAGGTTAAACCAATATTATCTAAACCATTTAGTAAACAGTGACGTTTAAAGGCATCAATTTTAAATGGATATTGCTTGTCTCCAGCCGTGACGATCTCATTGACTAAATCAATGGTAAATTCAATACCTTCATTCGCTTCAACAATTTTAAATAGTTCATCGACATCGGCTTCGGATAAATTAACCAATAATAACTGATTGTTAAATGAGTTATTATAAAAGATATCGGCAAAGCTTGAGCCTATAATGGCTTTAAATCCATAATCGGCAAGCGCCCATGGCGCATGTTCACGAGAAGAACCACATCCAAAATTTTCACGTGCTAATAAAATGTTGGCACCTTTATAGCGGGGTTTATTCAAGATAAATTCAGGATTAGGCTGCTCGCCAGCGTCATCTAAAAAGCGCCATTCATGAAAGGCATGTTTACCAAATCCAGTACGTGTTACTTTTTGTAAAAACTGCTTTGGAATGATTGCATCTGTATCAACATTAGCTGCGTCCAAAGGAACAACTAATCCGGTATGTTTTGTAAATTTAGCCATGACAAGTCTCCTTAAAACGGTTTGCGAATATCAGTAAAATGACCAGTAATAGCCGCGGCAGCTGCCATAGCAGGACTAACTAAATGTGTTCTGGCATCCCGCCCTTGGCGCCCTTCAAAATTACGATTACTAGTTGATGCGCAGCGATCCCCTGGTGCTAATTTATCGTCATTCATTGCAAGACACATAGAGCAACCTGGTAAGCGCCATTCAAATCCTGCATCAATAAAAATCTTATCTAATCCTTCGGCTTCAGCTTGTTCTTTCACTGGTCCTGAACCAGGTACAACTAATGCTTGTACACCTTCAGCGACTTTACGGCCTGTGGCAATTTGCGCAGCAGCTCGTAAATCTTCTATACGTGAGTTTGTACAAGAACCAATAAACACTTTATTGATTTTAATATCTGTCATTTTGGTGCCAGCGGTTAATCCCATATAAGCTAATGCACGCTCGGCAGAATGTTTTTCAATAGGATCAGCAAAATGATCAGGGTTCGGTACTGTTGCATCAATTGAAGTTACTTGACCTGGGTTAGTTCCCCAAGTGACTTGTGGTGCGATATCTTTGCCTTCTAACGTCACAACGGTATCAAAATGTGCACCTTCGTCGGTTTTTAGCGTTTCCCAATAAGCAACCGCTTTATTGAAGTCTTCACCTTTTGGTGAAAATTGACGATCTTTTAAGTACTCAAACGTGACTTCATCTGGTGCAATTATGCCAGCTTTAGCGCCCATTTCGATTGCCATATTGCATAATGTCATGCGGCCTTCCATTGATAATGCTTTAATCGCATCTCCACAAAATTCAACCACATGCCCAGTACCGCCAGCACTAGTGGTTTTGCCAATAATCGCTAATATAATATCTTTGGCAGTGATTCCTTCAGCTACTTGACCTTTGACCTCGATTTTCATGGTTTTAGCTCGACCTTGCTTTAAGGTTTGAGTGGCTAGGACATGCTCAACTTCAGAGGTGCCAATCCCAAATGCTAGTGCGCCAAATGCGCCATGTGTTGCGGTATGTGAATCACCACACACAATAGTCATACCGGGTAAAGTCATCCCTTGTTCAGGACCGACCACATGGACAATACCACGTAATGGACTTTGTAAATCATATAACGAAACACCAAACTCTTTGGCATTTTTTGCCAGTTCAGTTAATTGAATGCGGGCCATTTCGCTGCAAGCATTTAAATCATTACTTTTGGTTGAAGTATTATGATCCATGGTCGCAAAAGTTTTATGAGGCTGACGCACCTTACGATTCATTGCACGCAAACCATCAAATGCTTGTGGAGAGGTGACTTCATGCACTAAATGACGATCGATATATAAAATAGGCGTTTCATTTGGTACTTCATAAACGATGTGTGCATCATATAATTTTTGATACAGTGTTTTTGACATTGCATATTCCTTATTATTTTTACAACTTAACTGCGTTGGGTTTTAGACATAATTTTATGAATACTAAGCTTAATTAGCCGCATTTAAGAGGGATACAAGTAGTTGTTTATTCTGCCTACTTGGCTTATCCCTAAGTGATACAATAAATAACATCAATCTGATTAAATGAGCTTACAAATTATGTCTCCCATTTCGCCAGTTGAAATCGGTTGTTCTTTTTGGGCTAAATCAATAGTACGGTAGCCTTGCTCTAATGCTTTATTTACTGCAGTTTCGATAGCTGATGCAATATCATCACGTTTGAAACTGTAACGAACTAATAATGCCAATGACAAGATTTGTGCAGCTGGATTGGCTATGTTTTTACCCGCAATATCTGGCGCACTACCACCTGCTGGCTCATATAGTCCAAAACCTTGCTCGTTCAAGCTAGCCGACGGTAACATGCCCATTGAGCCGGTTATCATAGCGCATTCATCAGACAAGATATCACCAAATAAATTTGAACATAAAATTACGTCAAATTGTGAAGGATCTTTAACTAATTGCATCGTAGCATTATCGATATACATATGCTCAAGTGTAACATCGGGATAGCTTTTAGCTACTTCGCTAACCACTTCGCGCCATAAAATTGAGGTTTGTAGTACATTAGCTTTATCAATTGACGTTACTTTTTTTCGGCGTAAACGTGCGGCTTCAAAGCCCATTTTAGCGATGCGTTCGATTTCAAAACGGTGATACACTTCAGTATCAAAAGCCTTTTCTTGAGCACCGTTACCTTCGCGACCTTTTGGCAAACCAAAATAGATACCGCCAGTTAATTCGCGCATGCATAAAATATCAAAACCACGCTGGGCAATATTAGCCCGTAATGGGCAAAGATCTTCTAAACCTTGATATAGACGAGCAGGGCGCATATTAGCAAATAATTTGAAATGTTTGCGTAGTGGTAATAACGCACCGCGTTCAGGTTGTTGGTCTGGTGGTAAGTTAGTCCATTTAGGCCCGCCAACAGATCCAAATAAAATCGCATCAGCTTTTTCGCATCCTTCTAGTGTTTCTTTCGGTAATGGACAGCCATGAATATCAATTGCTGCTCCACCAACATCATATTCACTGGTCGTAATGGAAAGTTGATATTTTTTGCGGATAACTTCAAGCACTTTATAAGCTTGTTTCATTACTTCTGGACCAATACCATCACCAGGAAGCACTGCAATATGGTAGTTTTGTGACATATTTTATTCCTTTATAATCTCATTTAATCTGATTATTTTGTTCAACAATTAACAAAATAATATAATATTAGTCATGGTGTAATTTTTGTTTTTCTTGTGCAACTTGATTTGCTCTATACACATTATTTAATACATTAATTAATGCGAGCGCTGATGAGTGAACAATATCGGTTGCAAGCCCAACACCATGGAATTTACGCCCTTTATAATCAGCAACAATATCCACTTGTCCTAAGGCATTTTCGCCTTGTCCTTTAGACGCTAATTGATATTTGACTATTGAAATAGGTTCACCAGTAATGCGATTTATGGCTTGGTAAACAGCATCAACAGGCCCATTACCCGTTGCTGCATCGGAAAATTTGTTATCTCCAATGATCAAACTAACCGATGCTGTAGATACAACAGTTGATCCAGATTGAACATTGAAGTAATCCAAAACATAATGTTCTTTTTCATCTTTTAGTTGATTGATAAATATTAATGCTTCTAGATCATAATCAAAAACTTGACCTTTTTTATCAGCAAGTTCTAAAAATGCTTCATAGAGTTGATCTAAATTATAATCTTTATCGTGATAACCTAATTCTTCAAGGCGATGTTTAACCGCTGCCCGCCCTGATCGAGATGTTAAATTTAATTGAATTTGATTTAACCCGATTGATTCAGGTGTCATAATTTCGTACGTTTCTCGATTTTTTAGCACACCATCTTGGTGGATCCCTGAGGAGTGGGCAAAAGCATTACTACCAATAACAGCTTTGTTAGCTGGGATTGGTGTATTGGTTATTTGGCTCACTATTTGGCTGGTACGATAAATCTCTTGATAATTAATATTGGTATGAACATTTAATATATTTTGACGGATTTTAATGGCCATGATGACTTCTTCAAGTGCGGTGTTACCCGCACGTTCGCCTAAGCCATTCATCGCCCCTTCAATCTGCCTAGCACCTTCTTGAATCGCGCTAATCGAGTTAGCCACCGACATGCCCAAGTCATCATGGCAATGAACAGAGATAATCGCCTGATCAATGTTTGGGACACGTTCAAATAAGGTATGAATAATGCCACCAAATTGATAAGGGACAGTATAACCGACAGTGTCTGGAATATTGATCGTTTTTGCCCCCGCTTTAATTGCTGCTTCAACGATCCTACATAAGTTATCAATTGGGGTACGGCCTGCATCTTCACAAGAAAACTCCACATCATTAGTATAATTACGTGCACGCTTAATACAGTGCACTGCTCGTTCAATGACATCATCAAATGTCATTTTTAATTTATCTTTGACGTGTAAAGTTGATGTTGCCATAAAGGTATGAATACGAAACTCATCAGCAACCTTTAATGCTTCTGCTGCAACATCAATATCTTTATCGACACATCGAGATAAAGCACAAACTCGGCTATCTTTTATTGTTTTAGCAATCGTCTGTACTGATTCAAAATCACCTGGTGATGAAATGGGAAAACCAACTTCCATTACATCAACTCGCATTCTTTCTAACGCTAGCGCAATTTGTAGTTTTTCTTTAACACTCAAACTTGCTTGTAATGCTTGTTCACCATCACGTAGTGTGGTATCAAAAATAATGACATGATCGCTCATTGTTTTTCCTTTTATATATTTTAGCGCTATCTCGGTATTTCAAGTTAAAAAACAAAAAACCCGCACTTTAGCGCGGGTTCTTGTTAATCTGTCGAGTTGTTTAATAAACTATCTTTTTTACTCCACACACAAGCCATCCGCGCAAAATGATGCGAGAAGAAGGCTTAGGAGGAGAGAGTATAATTTAATCAACACATGAATTCCTAAATTTAACTACTTAAAAAGTGAATTGATTATATTTTTACCAAATGATATAAGTTGTGTCAATGATTATTTAAAATAAGGCGTGTTATCAAACGGAATAGAAAAAGGCTTAACAACTACAATCAATTTATCTATTGCATAAATAAGTTGAGCAATTTATGGCTAAGCTTATAATAATGCTATCTTTCTTTTATTGAGGATGAATATTATGAATATAGTTGATATTTCTCAAAAACGTTACACTACCAAACACTATGATCAAACTAAAAAAATTCCAATTGAACAATTTGACCAATTATTAACCGTTTTAAGAAACAGCCCATCATCGGTTAATTCACAGCCATGGCATTTTTATGTTATTGATAACGATGCAGCCAAGAACAAAATCTTACCTGCTATTGCTGAATTTAATAAGCCAAGAATAACAGGCGCCTCCCATACTATTGTTTTTTGTATTAAAACGCCATTAGATGCCGCCCATTTGGTCAATTTGTTGAATCAAGAAGATAAAGATGGTCGATATCCATCGGCGGATCTTAAACAAGCACAAGATCAAGGTCGTCGGCACTTTGTAACACTCAATAGCGCGACCATTGAATCACAACAATGTTGGGAAAGTAAACAAGTCTATCTTGCCTTAGGGCAATTACTTTTTGCCGCAGCGGCAATTGGTGTGGATACAACCGCTATTGAAGGGTATGATGCTACTAAAATGGATGAAATTTTAGAGCTTAAAAGTAAAGGGCTTAAAAGTGTCGTGGTAGCAACATTAGGTTATCGAGCCGAAAATGACGGAAATGCTCACCGGCCAAAATCACGCCTACCCAAAGAGCAACTTTTTACTTTTTTGTAAGATAATAAAATAACAAGTTGTACCCTCCGCTTAAAGCTGTAATGAGGGTGGAGGTTCTTTTGCGATTTCTTTGTTTTTATTCTACTTAAATAGAATTAATATACCTGT
>NZ_LZGZ01000113.1:0-13515 GCF_001690515.1 Gilliamella sp. Fer4-1
ACTAGAAAGCTATCGTCAATTTCTGCAACAACATGGGGTAAAACTCAATACAGGAATAAACGAGCCAGAAGATCAATTTGGATTAATGCTTATGGCATACGCTATGTTGTTGGAAAATAATCACCATGTAACGGCAAAACAATTAATTGATGAACATTTGTTAAGTTGGTCATCAGCCTATTTAAAAAAGCTACAGAAAAGCCAGATTAGCCCATTTTATCAAGCGTTAGCGGTAATTGCTGAGCAATATTTACACATGCTGTGATTAACATCTTACGCAAACCGATTCAATCTAATGTGGTTATTTTGGGCAAATATTCATTGGCATCACTCATTGGGTATAACTTGCCATACCATAACATTGCAGCTTTTAGCGTAATCGGTATAATCGCTATTATGATTTATTTAAAATAGATATTATTAATGTTAGCTTATTTACAACTCATGCGATTGGATAAGCCAATTGGATCATTGCTTTTACTCTGGCCCACACTTTGGGCTATTTGGCTTACGGGTCATCCATCTACTTATATTACTATTATTTTTGTGCTTGGCGTGTTTGTTATGCGCTCGGCAGGTTGTGTCGTGAATGATTATGCCGATCGCCACTTTGATGCACACGTTGAGCGAACAAAAAACCGCCCCCTTGCTCGAGGTGCATTAACCGAAAAAAACGCACTATGGACGCTATTGGTCTTATTACTGATAGCGCTTTGTTTATTATTAAATTTAAATAAGCTGTCATGGCTAATTGCTTGCTTTGCGTTACTTACCGCACTCATTTACCCTTTCATGAAGCGTTACACCCATTTACCACAAGTCACCTTAGGCCTCGCATTTAGTTGGAGTATTCCGATGGTATATGCAGCAACCATTGAACAGTTCCCCTTAACGTGCTGGATACTTTTCTTGACTAATATCTGTTGGACAATTGCTTACGATACCCAATATGCGATGGTTGATCGTAATGATGATATAAAAATTGGCATCAAATCCACGGCTATTTTATTTGGCAATTATGATAAATTAATTATTGGATTATTACAGATAATATCTGTTATTGGCTTGTTATTTATTGGTTTAGTCAATCAGTTATCGCTGATGTTTTATATGGCTTTATTATTGGTTATAGGACTACTTATTTACCAACAATGGCTAATAAAAAATCGAGATAGAAACAAATGTTTTAGTGCCTTTATGAATAATAATTATGTTGGTTTTATTATTTTTTTAGGCTTGTTGTTTGCTTGACAATGAGCCCTAAACTAGATCGCTCGTGAACAGAGGTTAACAAGTGCAGTATAAATCACTTAAAAAAACTTAATAAAATCAATGTTTTTTCTGACTTTTTTTGAGGGTAAAAATGCTTTATTTTAAAAGCTAGTATGGTTTCTGAAGCCCTCATCAATATCTTATTATATCAGCAAATCTCAAAATACTCGAAACAAAGCAACACTAAATACTCTCCATATATCACATTTGCTTTTAATAAAAAATCGTTCAGTTTTAAAATGGCAAGAATATTGGCACTAGTGCAATATCAACTGCCATCACCAAAAACGTTAATGGCACGCCAATTTTGACAAAATCTCCAAAGCTATAGCCTCCAGGTGCTACTACCATGGTTTTAATTGGTGAAGACACTGGCGTAATAAATGACGCTGATGTTGCAATGGCTACCGTCATAGCAAATGGGTATGGCGAATAGCCAAATTTTAATGCTAAATCAATAGCAATTGGTGCAATTAAAATGGCTGTTGCGGTATTGGATATAAATAAGCCAATTGTTGAGCATAATAAAAAAATAAATGTTAGTACCATATAAGGACCAAAATGGCGCAGGTGGATTTCGAGCCATGCGGATATAAGTGATATCCCTCCTGTTTTATTGAGTGCTAATGCAAAGGGCATCATACCAATGATTAAAATTAATGTTGGCCAGTGGATTGCTCGGTAAGCGCTGGCCATGTCAATGCACCGTGTTGCACCCATTAATAAGCAGGCAATGAGTGCAGCTACGACATTTGGTACAATACCTGTAACCATTAATAGAATCATTATGGCTAAATTAATTAATGCTGCATATGCCTGTGAACTTGCTGGTGCAACATCATCAATATCTGATGGGTAATCTAATACAACAAAATCGCTTGTTCGTGTTTGTAGTTTTTGGATCGATCCCCAGTCACCACACACTAATAATGTATCGCTCATTTCTAGGCGCTCTTGGAATAAGTTGTTGGTTTCAACAGGGGCATGATTGCGCCAGATGCCAATGACAGTTAGGAAATATTTTCCCCTAAAATTAATTTCATTGAGTGTTTTACCACATAATGTTGATTCTGGTAATAGTGCAACTTCGGCCATGCCGACTTCTTTAACTTGTTCTGAAAAATATTCGCCACGTAATATTTTCGGTTCAAGGTTATTGGTGGTTAAAAAAGTGCGGTAGTCGGCTTCAGAATGAGACATGTCAAGTAATAGAATGTCATTTTCACGAAATTCAGTTGAGCCATTAACGGGGATTAGTACTTTTTGGAATTTTCGCCAGCGCTCAATACCAATTACATTTACGCCGTGTTCACTACGTAGATGTAAACCATCGATAGTGCGCCCCACAAAAGGTGAGCCAGCGAATATTTGTGCTCGGTGTGCACGGCCAATTAATTTATAGTCTCGAATTAAATCGGTTATTTTTCGCCTTTGTGGCTGAGTATTGGTGAGTGAGGTCTGTTCCGCTGAAAGTAACCAATTTCGAGTTAAGATACAGTAAATGATACCAACTGCTAAAACACCTAAACCAATTGGTGTAATTGAAAAAAAACCAAATTCAGTTAGTTTAAAGTGGCTCAGTTCACTGTTGACAACTAGGTTGGGGGCTGTGGCCACTAAAGTCATCATGCCACTAATTAAAGCAGCAATACAAAGTGGCATCATTAATTTTTTTACATGAATGCCTGTATGATTAGCTATGCTAATGGCAACAGGGATGAAAATAGCAACAACGCCTGTTGAGCTCATTACTGAGCCGAGCAAGGCAACGCCTAACATGATATAGATAATAATACGGATATCGTTTTTGCCTGCTATTTTAAGAATATACTCACTCATTTTGTATGAGATACCTGTTCTTACAAGGCTTTCTCCAATTATAAATAGTAATGCAATTAGGATTATGTTGGGATCACTAAAGCCTGCTAATGCTTCTGATGGCGTGAGTACGCCAGTGATGGTAATGGCTGTAATTGTCAGTAATGCAATAATGTCCATTCTTAATTTGCTCAATGAGAATAGCATAATTGCAATAAACAATAATAAGCAGACAGTAATCAGTGGCGAATATTGGGAAAAAGAGCTCGGTAAAAAGGCAGTAATCGATGACATTAAATTATGTCCAGATGGCGATTGTTCCACGGAATATCACTCTATTGTTTCGAGAAGATTTTCGACATAATACCTTGGTTTATTGCAATAGGGAATATCTTCACACAAAGTTTGTTATGCAATAAGCGGGCAAGTGTTCTGTTCATTGCTTGTTTTTTAGCATTTATTGCTGTTTATTTTAAAGGCTATTCGCGTTATTTCAAAGTGGGTGCATGTTCGTCATGAAGAAGTCGGTGCTTTTGCTGCAGGAGCTGAAGCTTATTTGACCGATCAAATCACTGCTTGTGCTGGCTCTTGTGGGCCAGGCAGTTTGCATTTTATTAATGGTATTTATGAAGCACAACGTAATCGAGTTCCTGTTATTTTGTTAGCAAGCCAGCTTGTTACTTCACAGCAAGGAACAGATTTCCCACAAGAAGTTGATTTTGAAACGTTATATAAAAATTGTTCTGTATTTTGTCGGCAAATCAATGATCCTACTCAAGTAAGAGAAATCACTACAGCAGCCATTCAAACGGCAATTAACCAACGAGGCGTAGCCGTTTTAGTCATTCCGTATAATGTGAGTTTAGAGAAAGTGGAGGATAATAGCCGCCGTAAAATTTATCATCCTCACCCTATTATTCGTCCATCTGATCAAGAACTTAGCAAAATTGCCAGTATGTTAAATAAAAATAATAAAGTGACTATTTTTGCAGGGCAAGGTGTCTATGAAGCTCATGATGAGCTCATTGCTTTAGCTCATAAATTAAAATCGCCTATTGTACATACTTCGAGAGCTAAAGACTTTGTTGAATATGATAACCCTTACAATGTTGGCATGACAGGAATGTTTGGCGTTGAGTCAGGGACCACCGCAATAAAAGAATGTGATGTGCTTTTAATGTTAGGTGCTGATTTTGCATGGTCACAATTCTACCCAGATAATGCTGCTATTATTCAAGTTGATATTGATGCAACTCACCTTGGACGGCGGCATCCTGTTGATATCGGTGTAGTTGGGAGTTGTAAACCGGCTTTGGCAACACTGCTACCTTTAGTTGATGAGAAACAAGATGATGAATTTTTAGGGTTATGCCAAAAATTGTACACCAAATCAATGAAAAAATTGAATAAAAAAACGATTCCTTCTCGCTCAACCATTCATCCTCAATATTTAACTGAACTTATTGATAAATATGCAACTGATGATGCTGTACTTTGTGCTGATGTCGGTTCGGCAATGGTTTGGGCTTGTCGCCATTTTAATACCAATGGCAAAAGACGCACCGTAATCAGTTTAAAACATGGCACAATGGCTAATGCGATGCCACAAGCTTTAGGAGTACAAAAAGCATTTCCAAATCGGCAAGTGATCTCCTTGTCAGGAGATGGCGGTATAAGTATGTTGCTGGGCGATTTATTAACCACAATTCAAGAACAGTTGCCTATAAAAATTATTGTACTAAATAATAGCTCGCTTAACTTTGTTGAATTAGAGCAAAAATCGGAAGGGTTAGTTGATCACTATACTGACTTAAAAAATCCTGATTTTGCAAGACTTGCTGATTCAATCTTTTTTCTATCAGGGTGAATGATTCTGATTTACTTGAATCTGCTGTGCAATCATTTTTAGCTCACTCTGGTCCAGCGTTATTAGATGTTAAAACCAGTGCTAATGAACTTGTTATGCCCCCTGAAATCCACGCATCGCAAGTAATGGGAATGGCACTTTATGGTGTCAAAGCCTCATTACATGGAAAAATGGGGGAAGTGGTAAATTTATTGGTAGATAATTTTATAAAGAAATAATTTATTTATACCGATAAATTTATTTATAAAGAAGTTTCAGCTAATACCTAATTTTTAGTCTATTTTCTTAAGATTTCTGCCACTGTATGTGGCAGATTAAACGTATTAAAAGCTAACCGCACCTTCTTCTGCGGTAGTTAAATTTTCTCTGATAATGGTAAATAGCTCTCTTCCATAACTAAGATGCGAATCGGTTAATTCGAAAGGGTAAGGTGTACGTTTAGCTAATTCTGCTTCGTCAACTAATAGGGTTATTTCACCTGTTTGCCCATTTACACGGATCATGTCGCCATTTTGTACTTTACTAAGTAAACCGCCATCATAAGCTTCAGGGGTAACATGGATCGCTGCTGGAACTTTTCCTGATGCGCCTGATAATCGACCGTCAGTTAATAATGCAACTTTGTAACCTTTATCTTGTAGCACACCTAGCGGTGTTATCAATTTGTGTAATTCTGGCATACCAATGGCTTTGGGTCCTTGATAACGCACAACAACCACGCAGTCTTTATCTAACTTACCGGCCTTATATTCAGCATCTAAATCATATTGGTTATTAAAAATGACTGCAGGTGCTTCAATAATTTGGTGTTCAGACGCAACTGCCGATGTTTTCATTATTGCACGGCCAAGATTGCCAGACATCACTTTTAATCCGCCATGTGAATTAAACGGTTTTTGGATTGAGGCAATCACGCTATCATCTAATGATTTTGTTGGGCCATCGCGAAAGATGAGTTTACCATTTTCTAAAATAGGCTCTTGGGTATAACGGCTAAGTCCATGCCCTACCACGGTTTGTACATTTTCGTGTAATAAACCTCCTGCCAATAATTCTCTAACCAATAAAGATGTGCCTCCAGCAGCTTGAAAATAGTTGATATCAGCAGGTCCATTTGGGTAAATTCGACAAATTAAGGGTACTACGGTGGACAGGTCTGAAATATCATCCCAGTTAATGATAATTCCCGCAGCTTTAGCCATGGCTACAATGTGCATAGTTAAATTGGTTGATCCCCCAGTGGCAAGTAATGCCACTAAGCCATTAATGATGACTTTTTCATCAACCATTTTACCAACGGGCATATAATTACCCGATTGGCTAGTTAGGCGAGTGATCTGTTTAGCAGCAGCATTAGTTAATTCAAAACGTAATGCTGTTTCAGGATGAACAAATGCCGCGCCAGGTAAATGTAACCCCATTAATTCCATTACCATTTGGTTGCTATTGGCTGTACCATAAAAGGTGCAAGTGCCACTAGTATGGTAAGAAGCTGATTCAGACTCAAGCAAATCTTCACGCGAGGCTTTACCTTCCGAATAAAGTTGGCGGATACGCACTTTTTCTTTATTTGATAGCCCTGATGGCATTGGTCCAGCAGGAACAAAAATGGCAGGTAAATGCCCAAAAGTTAATGCACCAACCAATAAGCCAGGCACGATTTTATCGCAAATGCCAAGGTATAGTGCGCCATCAAACATATTATGTGAAAGCCCAATTGCTACCGACATGGCTATGACATCACGACTCATTAATGATAATTCCATTCCAGGTTCGCCTTGAGTTACCCCGTCGCACATAGCCGGCACACCACCAGCCATTTGGCCAACAGCGCCAACTTCGTGAAGTACTTTGCGGATTTGTTCAGGATAGCATTCGTAAGGCTTGTGCGCTGAAAGCATATCATTGTAGGAATTAATAATGCCAATATTACTTTTTAAGATGTTTTTTAGATCGTTTTTATCATTAATACAACAAGCCGCAAAACCATGGGCTAAATTACTGCATGGCAAACTAGAGCGGGTGACTTTTTTAATCATCGCGTGTTCTATTTTTTGTAAATAAGCTTGGCGAGTCGCTTTAGAACGCTCAATAATACGTTGAGTTACAGCTTGAATGATGCGATTCACATTAACCTCTTAAATTATCATTGTTATCTTTTCAATTTTATTTATATTATTCACAGTTACATATTGAACGTATGACTTGCTCTGTATCATTGACAACATCAGTTAATGGTTGCTCAATGTTAACCGTATAGACATTTTTTTCATGAATCGTTGGCTCTTCTAGCGTGTCAAATTGTGATTGTAGCATTTCGCTTTTTTGGTAATGGCCTTTACGTTTAGCTAATCGCTTAGCAATGACGTCATAGCTTCCTTTTAGATAAATAAAGTGAATGTTTTTATTTTCACCACGAATAATATCTCGGTATTTTCGTTTTAACGCTGAGCAGATAATAATTGAAACATCATTAACATTGCACATTGCAAATGCGGCATTGCTAATTAGGTTAAGCCAAGGCATTCGATCTTCATCGTTTAATGATGTGCCATTTTGCATTTTTAAAATACTGGCTTTAGGGTGCAAAAAATCGCCATCTAAAAAAGACGCATCAAGGTTATAAGCTACTTGCTTGGCAACCGCTGATTTACCACAACCTGACACACCCATTAATACAAAAATTGGTTTATCTTGTGTTGTCATAGTAAACTCTTCCACCTATTTTGTTACTGGTAACATGTTACAAATTAAGATTTTTTTTGCAATTTAAAAAAGTTTATTTTGTGATCTGGATCAGGTTTTTCTTTTGATTTTTAAATAGATAGAACTTTTGTTGTTTCAGATACTATCAAATAATATGTACGACAATCTAGGATTGATTGTTTAGCGGTAGCAATTGGTTTTTCTACTTATAAGGTATATAAAGGCCCAGCAAATGGGATTCTGATTGTTTAGTCAAAATTAAAAGAAACTTAATTAAAAGAAACTAAGATAGGTATCTCTGTTAAATCGCCTTGCCGTTAATCGAGCTGCAAAGTTCAAAACAATGGGGTGTTTTACTTATTTTTTGTAAAAAATATTCAGGATACTATACCATTTTAACAGTGGAGATAATGTATTACATCAACTTCAAATTAACAACTTATAGCGAGCAAGGAAAGTAATTGCACAATGACTAACCATTTATTACATCCTAAAGTTGTTGTGCTTATTTAGACTTGAGATACACCAGTAACTCCTCTTTTTATACTTAACCATCTATTTGTCTGAGTCTTTTTGGTAAAATCAATGTTTTAAATAGCCACGTCGTTCACTTTCTTTTATAATGTTGTTCTATTTTTGCCTATGTTTAGCTTAAAAAGAGTAATTAGCATGAAAATTTTAGCTGGTTCTTCTGCTTTATCTGCATTTCGTATAAGTAAAATCCTATCTGTTTGCCGTGAAAAATCCATCCCCGTTATTAATATTGACGCGCAATATATTCATTTTATTGATCTGTTTAAAGATTTAACGAGTGATGACCAGTTGACGCTTGATAAGTTATTGCAATATGGCCCTAAATCAACGCAAGTAAATGGTGAGCATAAAACCCAAAGACAACTCTTTTTAGTGGCGCCTCGTGCCGGAACGATTTCACCTTGGTCATCAAAAGCAACCGATATCGCGCATAATTGTGGGTTAACGCAGGTTCATCGAATTGAGCGGGGTATTGCGTATTATGTTAAAATGGGTAGCCCTTTTACTCAAGTACAGCAAGTCGCTTTTGAAAGCTTGATTCATGATCGCATGATGGAAACGGTATTTACGGATTTTGCTCAAGCAGAAAAATTATTTAAAGCCGATAAACCAGCACCAGTAACGGTAATTGATTTATTAGGACAAGGTCACCAAGCATTAAACGAAGCAAATCTTAAATTAGGATTAGCATTAGCCCATGATGAAATTGATTATTTGGTTGAGAATTTCCAAAAATTAAACCGTAATCCAACGGATATTGAACTTTATATGTTTGCTCAAGCAAACTCTGAACATTGTCGGCATAAGATTTTTAATGCTGACTGGATTATTGATGGTGTGAAGCAACCCAAATCATTGTTTAAGATGATAAAGAATACTTTTGAACATACGCCAGATTATGTGTCATCCGCTTATAAAGATAATGCCGCGGTTATGGACGGATCTAAAGTCGGGCGTTTTTTTGCTGATAATGACAATCAAACTTATCGATATCATCAAGAATTTGCTGATATTTTAATGAAAGTTGAAACGCATAATCACCCAACAGCCATATCTCCTTGGCCAGGAGCTGCAACGGGAAGTGGTGGTGAAATTCGTGATGAAGGGGCAACGGGAAGAGGTGCTAAGCCCAAAGCAGGATTAGTCGGATTTTCCGTTTCTAACTTACGCATTCCTCATTTTGAACAGCCTTGGGAACAAGATTTTGGTAAGCCTGATCGTATTGTTAGCGCGTTTGATATTATGATGGAAGGTCCGCTTGGTGGTGCTGCTTTCAATAATGAATTTGGGCGACCAGCTCTATTAGGGTATTTTCGTACCTATGAAGAAAAGGTTAATAGCCATAATGGTGAAGAGCTTCGCGGTTATCATAAGCCTATTATGCTAGCAGGCGGTATTGGTAATATTCGCCATGAACATATTCAAAAAGGTGAGTTTCCTGCAGGCTCTAAATTGATTGTTTTAGGTGGCCCAGCTATGAATATTGGGCTTGGTGGTGGCGCGGCTTCATCAATGACATCTGGTCAGTCGGATGCGGATCTTGATTTTGCTTCTGTTCAGCGAGATAACCCAGAAATGGAACGTCGTTGTCAGGAAGTTATCGATCGTTGTTGGCAACTTGGCGAAGATAACCCTATCTTATTTATTCATGATGTGGGCGCAGGTGGTTTATCTAATGCGATGCCCGAACTGGTTAGTGATGGTGGCTGTGGGGGGCAATTTGAACTCCGCAAAATACTTAGCGATGAACCCAGCATGTCACCGCTAGAAATTTGGTGTAATGAATCACAAGAGCGTTATGTTCTTGCTATTCATCCCGATAAATTAGCGCTGTTTGATGAACTCTGTCAGCGTGAACGAGCACCTTATGCCGTTATTGGTGAGGCAACCGTCAATAAAGCTGTGATTTTACATGACGAACATTTTAATAATAACCCGATAGCTTTGCCGTTAGATGTTTTATTGGGAAAAACACCAAAAATGTTACGTGAGGTGAAATCTAGGCAAGCCGAAGGCGATCGTTTTTCCACATCGGATATTAATTTATATGATGCCGTAAAGCGTGTGCTACATTTGCCCGTTGTAGCGGAAAAAACATTTTTAATTACGATTGGTGACCGTTCTGTAAGCGGTATGGTTGCTCGAGATCAAATGGTTGGACCTTGGCAAGTACCCGTGGCCGATTGTGCTGTTACAACAGCAAGCTTTGATAGCTATTATGGTGAAGCCATGTCAATGGGTGAGCGAGCGCCAGTAGCCTTACTTAATTATGCCGCATCAGCACGTTTAGCTGTTGGTGAGGCAATTACCAATATTGCGGCGACCAATATTGGTGATATTAAGCGTATTAAGCTTTCGGCTAACTGGATGGCAGCAGCTGGGCATCCAGGCGAAGATGCTGGTCTTTACCAAGCAGTTAAAGCTATTGGTGAAGAGTTATGCCCTGCATTAGGCTTAGCCATTCCAGTTGGTAAAGATTCCATGTCAATGAAAACCACATGGCAACAAGATGGTGAGCAGAAAACGGTAACCTCACCATTGTCGTTAGTGATTTCTGCATTTGCTCGCGTGGAAGATGTGCGCAAAACCGTCACACCACAACTTGATACAGATGAAGATAATTTATTATTATTTGTTGATTTATCAAAAGGTCATCAAGCATTAGGTGCAACCGCATTAGCACAAGTTTATCGTCACCTAGGGCAAAGAACGGCTGATGTTCACGATGCCAAAGAATTAGCTTCTTTTTATCAAGCTATCCAAACGTTAATAGCTAAAAAATCTTTACTTGCTTACCATGATCGTTCCGATGGTGGTTTATTGGTTACTTTGGCAGAAATGGCATTTGCTGGGCATTGTGGTATTGATGTTGATATTTATTCCCTTGGTCGTGATGTGATTGCTTCTTTATTTAATGAGGAGCTAGGCGCAGTTATTCAAATTCGAGGCAGTGATTTAGATGAAGTCATGAATTGCTTTAAGCAGTTTGGGCTTTCTCATGCTATTCATCAGTTAGGATCGGCTAAAGCTGGTCAGCAATTCATTGTGCGTAATAATACCTCGATGGTATACAGCGAATCACGTTCAACTTTAAGAACATGGTGGGCAGAAACGACATGGCAGATGCAACGCTTACGAGATAATCCTGAATGTGCAGATCAAGAACATCAAGCTAAACAGAATGAAGACGATCCGGGCTTGAATGTGAAGCTTACCTTTGATCCAATGCAAGATATTGCCGCGCCTTATATAGCCAAAGGGAGCAAACCGAAAGTGGCAATTTTACGTGAGCAAGGTGTTAATTCTCATGTTGAAATGGCTGCTGCATTTGATAGGGCTGGCTTTGAAGCAGTCGATGTGCATATGACAGATTTACTTTCAGGTCGCATTACGCTTAGCCAATTTAATACACTGGTGGCTTGTGGCGGTTTTTCTTATGGTGATGTTTTAGGGGCTGGTGAAGGCTGGGCTAAATCAATTTTATTTAACGAAAAAGTACGTGATGAATTTGAGCAATTCTTCCATCGTCAAGATACCCTATCACTAGGGGTTTGTAACGGTTGTCAGATGATGTCGAATTTAAAGGATTTAATTCCGGGCGCTGATTTGTGGCCTCGTTTTGTACGCAATTTATCCGAGCGTTTCGAAGCGCGCTTTAGCTTAGTGCAAATTCAACCTAGCCCTTCATTATTCTTTACTGATATGAATGGCTCACATATGCCAATTGCGGTTTCACACGGGGAAGGGCGTGTTGAGGTCTGCGATGATAGTCATCTTCACAAATTAGAAACCTCTGGATTAATTGCAGTACGCTATATTGACCACTTTGGCAAAGTAACTCAACAATACCCTGCCAATCCAAATGGCTCGCCAAATGGTATTACTGCCGTAACATCCAAAGATGGACGTGTAACCATTATGATGCCACATCCCGAGCGAGTATTTAGGACTGTGACCAATTCATGGCATCCTGATAACTGGGGCGAAGATAGTCCTTGGATGCGAATGTTCCGTAATGTGCGTAAGCAACTTGGGTAAGTTCAGTTCACACTAAAAACAATATCGCCGATGATAACATCGGCGATTTTTTTATGATTGTTGTTTACAAAGATTAAGCTTGCGCTGATTGTTTTTGTCTTTGAGTTAATGACTTAGCTAACCGGTTATTCATTTTTTGTAATAATTGTTCAGTTGTTTCCCAACTAATACAAGCATCAGTAACAGACACACCATATTTCAAGTTTTCTTGTGGTTGCTCTGATGGTTGATTCCCTTCAAATAAATTACTTTCAATCATCACACCAATAATGGAATTATTACCTTTTTCGATTTGATCAATAATAGTATCAGCAACAATCGGTTGGTTACGATAATCTTTATTAGAATTGGCATGGCTACAGTCAATCATTAAATTAGGTAATAAACCTGCCTTTTGCATTTGTGTTTCACACACTGCGACATTTTCAGCATCAAAATTAGGTGTTTTACCGCCACGTAAAATAACATGTCCATGCGGATTACCCATAGTTTGTAATATTGTAACCTGCCCTTGTTGATTAATACCAACAAAGCGGTGCGCCATAGATGCAGATTTCATTGCATTAATTGCCACATCTAAGCTACCATCGGTTCCATTTTTAAAACCAACCGGCATGGATAGCCCTGAAGCCATTTCTCGATGCGTTTGGGATTCAGTTGTTCTTGCTCCGATTGCTGACCAACTAATTAAATCACCAATATATTGCGGAGTATTAGGATCTAACGCTTCGGTTGCAATTGGTAAACCAATTTTAGTGATATCCAGTAGTAATTTACGTGCTTTTTTTAATCCATGTTCAATATCAAATGAACTATCCATATGAGGATCGTTAATCATACCTTTCCAACCCACGGTTGTTCTAGGTTTTTCAAAATAGACACGCATGACGATAAATAAATTATCTTTCACTTCGTCCGATAGCTTTTTTAATTTATGTGCATATTCAAGTGCTGCCTCAGTATCATGAATAGAGCAAGGACCACATACGATAAGCAATCGATGATCTCGACGCTCTAAAATATCAACGATAGTTTGTCTTGATAAGGCAATTTGGTTTTCTAGATCGTGGGATAACGGGTAAAGCTGTTTTATTTCTTCAGGTGTGATTAACATGTGTTCATCTTTAATTCGGACATTATTTAGCGTATCTTTTAACATTTTGCTTTCCTTGTTAAAACCATTTAAATATTTTATATGTAAAATATTAATTACATAGACGACTAGTATGTAAACACAAAATTACATAATAGTAAATAAAATTCTTATTGTTTGCTTAGAA
>NZ_LZGZ01000114.1:0-5697 GCF_001690515.1 Gilliamella sp. Fer4-1
AGTGCTGATGCATTTTCAAATTCAGTAAATTCTGAAATTGCATTAGGCTGTTTAATATCATCTGAACGCTTACCAAGCACTTGCGAAGCAAGCACTAAGCCTTTTTGATTGATTATTGAATAACGATAAAAATCGATCAAATCTTGTTTATTGATGTTTTTTACCTTCGCTATTTTTTTACTGCGTGAATCAAAAGCAAAACGTGATAAACGATAATCTGGCATATAACGGCTTAATTCTTCATCCAATGTTTGAGGTGGCATTGTCAGCTCCTCAAGTATCGCCTTTTTGTATTGCTCAATATCATTTTCTGATAAAGCTTCTAACTTACTTAACATAATTGGGTAAAACTCTTGATAACGCTTAAGCAAATAAGCTGGATCATACTGATTACTTTGGATAATAAAACTCATCCCCGCAGAATCCCCAACCGTAATTGGCGTTGTAAATACAGCATAACCAAGTTGCTCATTAGTTCGCAACTGATCGAAGAACCATGGCGAGATTATTTTATAAAGTGTATAACTTAACATACTACTTGTAATACGATCATAATTCGTTGGGATATAGCTCATCATCAAGGCGTTATCAGTACTTTTGGCCTGCTGAGTAATTTGTGCCAATAAAGGTGATTTAATTTTGATGCTTTTCATTGGGGTAAATTCAGCTTTGCGTGCAAGCATTTTTTGAATAGCATGATAAAGATCTAATGAATTCTCATTAGATAAATTTCCCAAGCTTAGCATATAAGGTACAGAATTAGTCATTAGATTATTACGATAAGTTAAAATATCATTAATACTCATATCTTCTGTGATTTGACGCCTGACACTTCGCTCATAATAATGAGGAACAGAAGATAATGCACTCACAGGATTAACAGCTAATTGGTAACTATTTGTATGTTCCGCTGCATCAAGTTTTTGCAAATACCATGACTTGGCTAAAGCTAAGCTTTGTTCATCAATCGTTATTTGGCGATAACTATTAAGTATCGCTAATATCATTTCAGGTAAGTGTTGATTAAAGCCACTAGCCGTAATCATCAAACCATCATCGCTACCCGTAGATAAGGCTATACCAGCAATACTTGCTTGAAATTGTAATTGCGCTAATTGACGGCTAACGATGTAATCGAGTAAATCAAACGCTACTTTGGATTTCGCATCAATAAAAGCTTCATTATTTCGTAACGAAACTACAATTTCAGCTTTCGGTTCTTGACGAAAATACTGACTAACGAAATGGAAATGGTTTCCACGCTTGCTGAATCCCGCTGGTTGTGATTGATTGCTGTTTTGGCTCAAAATCGTAAAATCATCTGGAATATAAGGGTTGAGTTCAGGCAAGCTAAACGAAAAACTTTTACTTAAATTTAGCCAATTTACTTTTTCTTCATTAGTAATATTATCAATTTTATACGGGGCATCAACAAAATAAGCGGTCTTATTCGTCAATTGATTAGGAGAAATAATCCAAACCCTTGCATTATTAACGGTGAAACTTTTTAAACGATTAACTACCGTTGTTTTGTCAAAATGCGTAGCAACATAATCAGAATTCAACACATTTTTAATAGGGTATAACAACATTTGATCAGACAGCCATTCCACATAAGACATATCACGTTCAATATTTTGATATTTAAACTCTAACGCTAGCACTTTTTGCATTTCTTTATAATAAGCGTCAGAAAGCCCTTCGTGTTGAATTAATTGTAAATAATTAAAAATAGCTGCAATAACCTTATCTTTTTGGGCAAGACCATCTTCTGTTAAATTAACGTAAATACTAAATAACCCACTATTGCCATATTTAATTGGATTACTTGACGCTTGAATGCTCTCAATCAAACCTTGCTTTTGAAGCTGATCAACTAATGTATTTTTGCTACGGTTACCAATTAAATAGCCAATATATTCATCACTCTTGTCAGCAAACTTAGCCACATTATTTTCAATGGGGAATTGCAATAATAACAATTTTTTGGGTTGCGCTGGTACCATCGTAATTTGTTTACCTAATGTCTCAGCGGTCAGCGCTTGCTTATCAATTTTAGGTGCATCAATATTTTTATTAACAATTTGACCAAAAGTGCTTTCTGCTAACTTGGCCAATTTATTAATAGACTGATTACTATAAATTACCCCTACCATAATGTTGGCAGAATAATAGCCTTGATGGAAATTAACTAAAGCATCTTGTAGTTTACTGCTTTCTTTGTCACTCAATGTCTGTAAATTACCGCCCGAAAATTGAGAAGCTGGGTGGTTTTGATTAATAGTTTCTGAATCAATCTGTCCAATACGAAAACCATCATTTGATCTCGCCATGGTCAGTTCCGCATTTACCGCATTACGTTCTTTATCGGCAAATTTAGGATCTAAATTTGGCTGGGCAATAGCATTAGCCAAATGGTCTAATGCTGTTTCAAATGCGCTATTTTCGACCTCAAAATAAAACGCAGTACGATGCGCAGCAGTGCTAGCATTATAACTACCAGCATGACGGCTTAAAAACTGCGAAAAACTCGCTGGTTCGGGGTATTTTTTCGATCCCATTAATACCATATGTTCAGTATAATGCGCTAAACCTTGCTGATCTTTGGGATCTTGCAACGAACCAACCGGTAACGCTAATGACGCCAACGATTTAACCGCTTTAGGATCTGAAACCAATAAAACGCGCATTTTATTCGCCAGTTCAATAACTTCATATTGGCGCTTGTCGCGCTCACTTTGTTGTACCTTTTCTAACAAAACTGGTTTGGCAAGCTTGTTTTCGATGGCAAAAGATGAATATGAAGTGGTAAGTAAAGCCCCAATAAATCCACTAATAATAAAATTAACTAATTTTCTTCTATTCTTATAAATCATAATTTCTGCTCGCTCAACTCAGTTTTAATAGCAATAACAAAAAATAAAAACAACAAATTTATCAATAATACTACAGCATCTTGATAAACTCTGTGATTTGGTAGATGACTAAATTAATGCTCACGAGTTTTCCTAAATTTAACATCAGGATACCGTTCTTGAGTCAAATTCAAATTAACCATGCTTGGCGCAATATAAGAAAGGTTATCTCCGCCATCTAAAGCAAGGTTCTGTTCGCATTTACGTTTAAACTCTTCTAGTTTTTTTACATCACTACACTCTACCCAGCGGGCGGTTGTGACATTAACTGATTCGTAAATTGCCTCAACGTTATATTCTGATTTTAAACGTGCAACAACCACATCAAACTGAAGAATCCCAACAGCGCCCACAATTAAGTCATTATTAGCTAGTGGGCGAAATACTTGTACAGCGCCTTCTTCAGACAATTGCACTAGTCCTTTTAATAACTGTTTTTGTTTAAGCGGATCTTTTAAGCGGATTCGGCGAAACAATTCTGGTGCAAAGTTAGGGATACCTGTGAATTTTAAATCTTCCCCTTGGGTAAAAGTATCACCGATTTGAATAGTACCATGATTGTGTAGTCCAATAATATCGCCAGCATAGGCTTCTTCAACATGTTCACGATCACCAGCCATAAACGTTAAGGCGTCAGAAATATTAACATCTTTAGCAATACGAACATGGCGTAACTTCATGCCTTTTTCATATTTACCTGATACAATACGCATAAATGCAACTCGGTCACGATGCTTAGGATCCATATTGGCTTGAATTTTAAACACAAAACCGCTGAATTTTTCTTCCGAAGATTTGACTTCTCGCTTATCACTTTGCCGTGGTTGTGGCGTTGGTGCCCATGCTGTTAGACCATCAAGCATATGATCAACACCAAAATTGCCTAATGCCGTACCAAAAAAAACGGGCGTTAAATCACCTGATAAAAAGGCCTCTAGATCAAATTCATTTGACGCGCCTTGTACTAATTCAAGTTCTTCACGTAGTTGTTGCGCTAAATCATCGCCAACAGCTAAATCCAAATCAGGGTTAGTTAACCCTTTAATAATTCGAATCTCTTGGATAGTATGGCCTTGACCTGATTGATAAAGGTAAGTCTCGTCTTTCGCTAAATGATAAACTCCTTTAAATAATTTGCCACAACCGATAGGCCAAGTAATGGGTGCGCACATAATATTTAGCTCGTTTTCAACTTCGTCAAGCAGTTCCATAGGATCGCGAATATCACGATCTAATTTATTCATAAACGTTAAAATTGGTGTATTGCGTAGCCTTGTCACTTCCATTAATTTACGTGTGCGATCCTCAACCCCTTTTGCCGCATCAATCACCATCAAACAACTATCAACCGCAGTTAACGTGCGATAAGTATCTTCTGAGAAATCCTCATGTCCAGGAGTATCAAGTAAATTGACTAAACAGTCATTATATGGGAATTGCATGACCGAGGTTGTTATTGAAATACCACGTTGCTTTTCCATCTCCATCCAGTCAGATTTAGCATGTTGAGCATTGGCACCACGACCTTTTACGGTACCCGCAGTTTGTATAGCATGACCAAATAATAGCACCTTTTCGGTAATCGTTGTTTTACCTGCATCAGGATGAGAAATAATCGCAAAAGTGCGACGAGCTTTGACTTCATCTAAATACGCTTGTTCTGTCATAAAATTAACTTTTTAATCCACACAAAATAATCACTTATTTTAGCAGGTATCTATCTATTTTGCCATTGATGTTATTATTGCTGTTATTTGCCTTATTGGCTTATCTATGCATAATATTTGACTTTAATATTGCTAAATGCTGTTTGTCTTTTTGCCAAAAAGTTTCAGGCTAAACCTAACTTTTCAGTATAAAAACGGAACTAGTTATGAATATTCGAGATCTAAAATTGTATTTACATTTGTGTGAAACTTGTCATTTTGGCATGACAGCTAATGCCATGCATGTCAGCCCATCAACGTTATCGAGACAAATTCAACGTTTAGAAGAACACTTTGGCCATGCACTGTTTATTCGTGATAATCGGCAAGTACAAATGACTCATGAAGGGGAAAAAGTAAAGCGTTTTGCCCAGCAAGTGATCAATTTGCACCAACAAGTACGGCAGGATTTAGATCAATCAGAACAACAATTAGTTGGGGAGTTAACTCTATTTTGCTCTGTTACTGCAGCCTACAGCCATTTGCCTGAAATACTTGATCGTTTTAGGATCCACTATCCATTAGTTGAAATCAAACTATCAACGGGCGATGCCGCCGATGCGGTTGGAAAAATACAATCCAATGCTGCCGATTTAGCCATTGCAGGAAAACCTAAACAGCTACCTACGGGCATTGAGTTTTTAAAATTTGGTGAAATTGACATGGTTTTGTTGATTCCCAAACTAAATAGCTCATTTAGCGATAAATTGCATCAAAAAAAACCTGATTGGCACAATATCCCTTTTATATTGCCAGAACATGGCCCAAGCCGTCACCGCATTGATTTATGGTTTAAACAAAAGAAAATAACCAACCCAAAAATTTATGCTACTGTCGCAGGGCATGAAGCGATTGTGTCGATGGTTGCTTTGGGTTGTGGTGTCGCCTTATTGCCAAAAGTCGTGATGGACAACAGTCCAGAAAGAGTCCGAGAACGAATTACAGAATGGTCCACCAATTTAATGGAGCCATTTGATGTAGGGATTTGTGTGCAAAAAAGACGCTTATCTGAAAAAATCATTGCCGCTTTTTGGAAAATTTGTAATTTAAATTTACTCAATAACGAATAACAAAAA
>NZ_LZGZ01000115.1:0-8034 GCF_001690515.1 Gilliamella sp. Fer4-1
TTTGTAGGATTATCATTATCATTAACTGCCTGTGGCTTATTTCTATCAAATAAAGGTATGATTGTCCTTGATATGCGAAACAAAATACATACTAATGTAACAGGTCAAGATTTACCTAAAGCTTATAAATTAGGTGATAGTGAGCAAGAATTACAACGATTTGAAACTTTCTGTAGAGAAGAGATACGAGCATCACAGCTTGATGGTAGTGAAGAAATGGTTTTTGAAAATATAAAACATGGTATTCATGGACAGGTAGAATTTAAAAAATGCAGTGATAAGATCACTCGTATCTATCAGTATTGATCAAATATGACTATCTTAATAAATTAAGATAATACGATTGACCTAATATAAAAGATATATGAAATCTTACTAGCCTTTCAGGCTGTTTTTATTTATATTGGTCGCTAGAACGAAAATTTTTTGGGAGTAAAATAATATGCATAAACAAGATGTAACCATTACAGCATCTAACGGTCTTCATACCCGCCCTGCTGCACAATTTGTTAAAGAAGCCAAAAACTTTAACGCAGAAATCACGGTCACATCTAATGGCAAAAGTGCAAGCGCTAAAAGCCTATTTAAATTACAAACATTAGCTTTATCACAAGGCACAACTATTACTATTGAAGCTGAAGGCGAAGACGAAAAAGAAGCTGTTGATCACTTAGTAAAATTAATTCCCGAGTTGGAATAAATAACTCCCGATTAGCTATGAATGGTTTTAAAATTGAATAAGGATTAAATGTTATGGTATCAGGTACACTTGTTTCCCCAGGTATCGCTTTTGCTAAAGCGCTATTATTAAAAGAAGAACCTATTGTTATTAGCAATAGACAAATTCTTGATAACAAGATTGACGCTGAGATTGAGCGCTTTAAGGAAGCTCGAGAAAAATCAAGCAAACAACTTCATGCGATCATGGAACGGGCGAAATCAACATTAGGAGAAGATAAAGCGGCCATTTTTGAAGGGCATATTATGCTTCTTGAAGATGAAGATCTTGAACAAGAAGTTATTTCTCGTATTCAAAGTAAGCACTCAAGCGCTGATGCTGCTGTTCAATCTGTTTTTGAAACTCAAGCTAAAGAGCTCGAAAATTTAGATGATGAATATCTAAAAGAACGTGCTGCAGATATTCGTGATATCGGTAAACGATTACTAAAAAATATTTTAGGTATTGAAATTGTTGACTTAAGTGCTATTAGCCAGCCATGTATTTTAGTTGCAACTGACTTAACGCCGTCTGAAACAGCTCAACTAAACTTAGAAATGGTATTGGGTTTTATTACTGATGCTGGTGGGCGCACCTCGCATACCTCAATTATGGCTCGTTCTTTAGAAATCCCTGCTATCGTTGGCACATCTAATGCAACTCAAGCAATCAAACAAGGTGATTTCATTATTCTAGATGCGATCAATAATGCTATTTATATCAACCCAGATCACACTACTCAAGAAAAGTTAAAACAAGTTCAAGCTAAATACCTTAGTGACAAAGAAGAACTTGCTAAATTAAAAGATCTACCCGCTGTAACCCTTGACGGTCACCAAGTAGAAATTTGTGGCAATATTGGTACAGTACGGGATATTGCTGGTGCTGAACGTAATGGTTATGAAGGTGTTGGTTTATACCGCACAGAATTCTTATTTATGGATCGTGAAGCGTATCCTGACGAAGAAGAACAATTTAAAGCATATAAAGAAGTAGCTGAATCAACAAATGGTTTATCTGTGATTGTACGCACCATGGATATTGGTGGTGATAAAGATGTCCCATATATGCATTTACCAAAAGAAGAAAATCCATTCTTAGGTTGGCGAGCAATTCGTATCTGTTTAGATCGTAAAGAAGTGCTTCATGCACAATTACGTGCAATTTTACGTGCATCAGCATTTGGTAAATTGCGCATTATGTTCCCAATGATTATTTCTGTAGAAGAAATCCGCATATTAAAGTCTGAAATCAATATCCTTAAGGAACAATTAAATGCTGAAGGTAAAGCGTTTGATAAAAATATTGAAATTGGTGTAATGATTGAAACGCCAGCAGCCGCTGTAATTGCACATCACTTAGCCAAGGAAGTCGATTTCTTTAGTATTGGAACCAATGATTTAACACAATATACGCTTGCCGTTGATCGTGGTAATGAATTGATTTCTCATCTTTATAACCCATTTTCACCTTCAGTACTAACACTAATCAAAAATGTTATAGATGCTTCTCATAAAGAAGGAAAATGGACTGGTATGTGTGGCGAACTTGCTGGTGATGAAAGAGCGACAATTTTATTACTTGGTATGGGGCTTGATGAATTTAGTATGAGCGCAGTATCAATTCCTAAAATTAAAAAATTAATTCGTAATACAAATTATGAAGAGGCGAAAAAATTTGCTGATACTGCATTAGAAAAAGCAACCGCCAAAGAAATTATTGATTTAATTGAAAATTATACTGCTGAAAAGCAAATTTGTTAGGAGACAATAATGGGTCTATTCGATAAAATTAAACAATTCGTATCCGATGATAATAAAAATGGCATCGAAATTATTGCCCCCTTAAGTGGCGAAATTGTCAAAATCGAAGATGTACCAGATGTGGTTTTTGCTGAAAAAATCGTTGGTGATGGAGTAGCAATTAAACCTTCTGGCAATAAAATTGTTGCACCATTAAGTGGTAAAATTGGCAAAATCTTCGAAACCAATCATGCTTTTGCTTTAGAATCTGATGAAGGCATTGAACTTTTTGTTCACTTTGGTATTGATACTGTGGAACTAAAAGGTGAAGGTTTTACGCGAATTGCCGAAGAAGGCCAACAAGTTAAAGCAGGCGATACCATTATTGAAATTGACCTACCACTACTTGAAAGTAAAGCAAAATCCGTATTAACACCTGTGGTTATTTCTAATATGGAAACAATTGTGGAACTCACCAAACTATCAGGTGCAGTAGAAGCAGGTAAAACGCCAATAATGCGAATTAAAAAGTAATAAATATTGCTTATAAAAAAACCTTCAGCCTAAGCTGAAGGTTTTTGTTTTATACTCACATACAGGTATTTTCTAAAACATCTTAACGCCATTTTTTGTATTGATTAATTAAGTTATTTGTAGATTCATCATGTGAATTTACTGGTTTATCATCTGCCAATTCAGGTAAAATCCGACCCGCTAATTGCTTACCTAGTTCTACTCCCCATTGATCAAAACTAAAGATATTTAAAATAACCCCCTGAGCAAAGATCTTATGTTCATACATGGCAACTAACGCACCAAGAGTATAAGGGGTGATTTTTTTCACTAATATTGAATTAGTTGGCTTATTGCCATCAAAGACTTTAAATGGTACCACAGACTTCACTTCGTCAAGGTTTTTACCAGCGGCAATAAATTCTTGTTCAACTTGCTCTTTTGTTTTACCAAAAGCTAAAGCTTCGGTTTGTGCAAAAAAGTTAGATAACAATTTCGGATGATGATCACCAACTGGATTATGACTAATAGCTGGTGCAATAAAATCACAAGGAATCAGTTTAGTACCTTGATGAATTAATTGATAAAACGCATGTTGACCATTGGTTCCAGGTTCACCCCAAATAATTGGACCGGTAGTATAAGGTGTTTTATTGCCACTGCGATCGACACTCTTACCATTTGACTCCATATTACCTTGTTGAAAATAAGCAGCAAAACGATGCATATATTGATCATAAGGTAAAATTGCTTCAGTTTCAGCACCGCAAAAATTATTGTACCAAATACCAATTAGTGCCAATAATGCAGGTATATTTTTCTCGATTGGCGTACTTTGGAAATGCTTATCCATTGCATGGCCTCCAGCTAAAAATTGTTTAAAATTATCAAATCCAATTGATAATACAATTGATAAGCCAATAGCCGACCATGATGAATAGCGTCCACCCACCCAATCCCAAAATTCAAACATATTAGCGGTATCGATACCAAATTTTTCAACTTCCTTAGCATTAGTTGAAAGCGCAACAAAATGTAAAGCAACGGCTTTATCATCTTGAGCTGCATCAAGTAACCATGCTCGTGCCGTTTGAGCATTAGTCATGGTTTCTTGAGTGGTGAAAGTTTTAGATGCTACTAAAAATAATGTGGTTTCAGGGTTTAAATTTTTAAGCGCTTCAACAATATGGGTACCATCAACATTAGAAACAAAATGCATATTTAAATGGTTTTTGTAAGGACGTAGCGCTTCGGTAATCATATGAGGCCCCAGATCTGAACCACCAATTCCAATATTTACAACATCAGTGATCGCTTTTCCAGTATAACCTTTCCATTCGCCACTAATGATTTTTTTACTGAATGATTCCATCTTTGCCAGTACTGCATTAACATCATCCATCACATTCTTACCATCAACATAAATTGGGGTATTTGATACATTACGAAGTGCGACATGCAATACAGCACGATCCTCTGTACGATTAATTTTTTCACCACTATACATAGCTTTAGTTGCACCAACTAGATCGCATTCATCAGCTAATTTATAGAGTAGTTCTAACGTTTCTTGCGTTATCCTATTTTTGGATAAATCAACCAAAAACTCATCTTCAAAAGGAATGCTGAGATTTTCAACTCGTTTAGCTTCCTCTTTTAATATTTGCGCAATTGTTTTGCTGTGATGTTTTTCATAGCTAGCTTGAAGAGATTTCCAAGAATGGGTCGTAGTTGGATCAATTGACTTTAACATAACTTATTCCTTAAATAATATGACTCTACATCCATAATATAACTATGCCCAGCATGATGCAAGATAAGGATCTTATCGGATAAATTAAGTGTTATTGAAAATAATTGATATTGGATAGGCTATGCTCATTCAAATAACTTTTTTAAGGGGTAAGATAAATTTAACGCCAAAAAAGCAAAGTATATGAATCAACAAAAATGCCCAAGACAAACTTTCAGCGCTGATTTCAAATCGCGAATGATGAAACGTTATCTGTAAGGGGGAAATCACGCAATGATTTGGTCAAAGAATAGGATCTCACACCATTTGCTTTAGAACGTTGGATAAATCAATCTAGTAAAAGTAGCTCATTTAACTCTAAAGGTAATCGCACTCCAAAACAAAATGAATTAATGGCCTTACGCAAAAAACTTAAACAACTGCGTATGAAAAACGAAATCCTAAAGCAGGCTGCACTAACAATGGCGCGAAAATCAAAATTCTAAAAAATAATCAACATCGTTACCCTATTGTGGCATTATGTCGCTGCTTAGGAATATCAAGATATCATGCCTAATATCAGTGCAAAACTACAAAATATAAATCTACCTCATATTATGCAGAAGAAATATTGACGGCCTACAATTGCAGCTATCATTAACATCAAAGTACACAGTTAAACGTTACCAAACACATCAGACCACAATTTTGTTGTTTGAATAGGTGTTGCCACTCCAAGTTTTTTGAATTAGTGTAACCTATTCAAAATCGGCGAAGCTAGGGTAATTTTTGTGAAAAATAAAAATACCAATCAATTAACACAATTAGATGATGTATCAACTGTTATTGGAGTAAAGTAATGAGCAAAATTGATTTTACCTTACATAATATTCCATTATTACTTACGAGAAATAAAAGTAAGCAATGGCAAGAGGATATTATTCAAAGTTCAACAGCCTTATTAAACTTTTTAAAAAATAATGAATTATTAATTGGTCTTGAACCTTTTGATGATGCAGGAAAATTAAAAACTGATACTGTTATTAAGATGTCAAACGTTACTCAAGAAGGCTTAGAATTATTCAAAACTACTGTAGATGAATGGTATAAATATCTCGCTAAAAGTACAGTTCCCGATAAGTATAAAAATATAAGTAGCCTAGAAAAAGGTTTAGCTAAAATTCGAAAAATTAAAAGCTAATTAAAAAATGAAAGGCTATGGTCATGAACATATAAAAGCTAATGTTCCAATAAGATAATTGTATGTACTAGCTCAAACTCTAATGATTAGCATAATTCTTAATGTAACAACCTCGACCGGCTGGTAAGCAAAAGACACAGCAAACACGGGCAGACCGATTACTACTATGATCGCACCGGCAGAATCGAAGGCTGTCGTAACCAGAGATACTGGGAAACCCTGCAATATGATGCTGCTGCTAACCTATTAGACCACAGACGGCCAATAGAATTAGACCCTAGCAATCAGAATATCATCCGCTGTAACCAGCTCCTGAATTTCAGAGAACACCACTACAGCTACGACGAGCACGGCCGAACCCAAACCAAACAGAGCATCGGCGCCACCC
Source organism: Gilliamella sp. Fer4-1 (assembly GCF_001690515.1). NCBI lineage: Bacteria > Pseudomonadati > Pseudomonadota > Gammaproteobacteria > Orbales > Orbaceae > Gilliamella > Gilliamella sp. Fer4-1. Next base: position 6,295 of record NZ_LZGZ01000115.1, read on the forward strand.
AGCACTACCACTACGACGCTGAACACCGCCTGAGCGAAGTACGCATCGAACAACTAAACCGCAGCCAGCGTTACGGCTACGTCTACGACGCCTTAGGCCGGCGTATCGAAAAGCATCAGATAGACCGTGACGGCCAACCCTACAACCGTACCCGCTTCCTGTGGGACGGCTTAAGAATGATTCAGGAAACCGGCCCAAATCACCCCACCAGCCTGTATATCTATACCGACCAGAACAGCTACGAACCACTGGCACGGATAGACACAGACGGCAACTATGAACAACATATCCGCTACTTCCATACCGACCTGAATGGCTGTCCGGAAGAGCTTACCGATGCAAACGGCGAAATACTCTGGGAATGCAGCTTTCAGCTGTGGGGAAAGCGGATTCATGAAATCGAACACGAATCAGTAGAGCAAAACCTCAGATATCAGGGACAATATTTAGACAGAGAAACCGGCTTACATTACAATACTTTCAGGTACTATGATCCGGATATAGGTAGATTTACACAGCCAGATCCGATTGGGCTGCTGGGTGGGTTTAATCTGTATCAGTATGCGCCTAATGGGTTGACTTGGGTGGATCCGTGGGGGTGGGTTAAATGTGGAACAGCTAGAAAAAATCGAATGCCTTCAAAAAAGAATAAAAACTTAGATCATTCTAAAACAACATACCATGCAGATGGTTCTGTAACTTTTTATGATCATAAAGGACGTGCTGTAACATATAGTAAAGATGGTGTTGCTGATTTTTCCCCGTATGCTGAACAATATGCAACATCAAATAAATTTAATGGTAATCGAGCACATGATAATAAGATAGCAAATGAACAAATTGGTTATTCTGGTGACAAAGCTCCTCCTGGAAAGGTTTGGCATCATGTCGATAAAGATTATATGATTCTTTTGGATGCGGAGTTGCATAACAACTTTCCTCATACAGGCAGTGCATCCGTTCTTATACATGGGTAATATTTTAGGAGTTAGCATGCTTAAATCAAAATATAATGTTCCAAAAAACATTGATAAACGTATTTCAAAGTTACAGTTAAAAATAGATTCAAACAATTCTTATATTGATTTTTTGAAAAAATATAATGTAGTTGTTTTTGATACTGAAGTTAATTTTGACTACTGTATTGATTGTGATGGAGAATCATTACCATTAGAGGTCATTTTGGGTTTTTCAAAAGAAAATAGAGAAGATTTATTAGCTACTAACGATACATATCTGAATAGAATACCTGAGAATTATTTTGCTGTAGCAACACTTAATTATGGCGATCTACTTTGCTTAAGCCCAAATGGCGAAGTTTATTATTGGGATCATGAAGTTAATGATCTCTATTTTGACATGTCTGTAAAAAATGGTTATCTAGAACAAAATACTAATCTGAAGTTTGTTGCAAATTCGTTTGATGCATTTTTATCAATGATTATTAAAAGTGAAGTTGAAAATGATTATGATCCTGATGAAGATGAATATAACAATCCTAACATTCCTTTTCCTGATGAAACATTATCTTCAATGCTCAAATATTCAAAGGTTTTTTTTACAGCATCAGAAAATAGACTTAAAATTTATTTAAAAAAACTGGAATTATCTGAAAAAGGGCGCGAAGTACTTGCCAAATTTAAAGAAGAAGGTCTTTTGTAGAAATAGCGTCAGTTAAAAATCAAGCAGCATTTTTCAAATAAATATATAATAATTTCAATATAGTATTATTTTGATTAG
>NZ_LZGZ01000116.1:0-6182 GCF_001690515.1 Gilliamella sp. Fer4-1
AATCCTTTCCATAACCCATGACCTTTTTGTTCAACTTGACTTTGATAGCTACTCAGATCTTTTTGGTTTTGCGCATAACTATCACCTAACATACTAATGGCTGACACACCCAGCCCTAGTAAATCCGCATCTCCTTGCGTTGTGTAACCTTGGAAATTGCGGTGTAATTTATTTTCTTGCTGAGCAATAGCCAGCTCATCAGCGGGTTTGGCAAAATGATCCATACCAATAAAGTGGTAACCAGCATCGGTTAATTTTTTGATGCTTGTTTGTAAAATTCGCAATTTTTGGTCGGCATTCGGTAAATCATCATCTTTAATTTTACGTTGCGCGGCAAAACGATTTGGTAAATGAGCATAATTAAATACACTTAAACGATCGGGTGAAATATCTATCACTTTATTGAGCGTTTCGGTAAAGCTTTCTACGGTTTGCTTGGGTAAACCATAAATTAGATCTAGACTAATAGAGTGAAAACGATTTTTTCGTGCCTGATTAATAAGAGAACGTATTAGTGTTTCATCTTGTTTGCGATTAATTAGATTTTGGATTTCGTGGTTAAAATCTTGAATCCCCATACTCAACCTGTTAAAACCAACACTCGCTAAGTGGTCGATGGTTTGTGGCGTAATTTCACGAGGATCGATTTCGATCGACAGTTCGGCATTATCCGCAAAATTGAAGTGCTTTTTTAGCGAAGTAATCAGCCGAGTAATTTCATCATCAGTTAAAAAAGTCGGCGTACCCCCTCCCCAGTGCATTTGTGTTACAGTGCGTTGTTTGAATAATTTTGCCCGTTCGGCAATTTCAATATCCAAAATATCGAGGTATTTGGTGACTTTTTTTGTTTGGCGAGTAATGAGTTTATTACAACCACAAAAGTAACAAAGTTTATGACAAAACGGAATATGTACATAAAGCGATAATGGCTTTGTAGGGTAACGTGTGGCGGCCGATAAAAAGTCCTGCTTGCTAAATTCTTCATTAAATTCAAGTGCAGTAGGATAAGAGGTATATCTTGGACCAGAATAGTTATATTTTTCAATTAACGCCTGATCCCATAATTGCATATCAGTCATGCTGTTACTTCCGTTTAAATCTCTGTTTAGTGCTGTTATTTTTATCGAATTTTCGTATCAGTTTTCGATGATTTCTAATTTTTGTTTTAATTTTTATTTGATTGGTTTTATTTAAATATAACAATGTGCAAATTAATAACCCAAAATATAAACTTAGCATAATTAATATTGGCATTATGATTCGCTCGCTTTTAAGTTATTAATTAGAGGCATAAAAAATAAAGGTTGTGACATTAAATCACGAGCCGAAACTTAACTATTACAATGGCATTCCAGCTCGCATATCAGAAATATACAATCATGAGTATTAATTATATTTTCCTACCATTAGTTTCGTTTTAACAAACTAACAATATCTTCTTTCTTGTCGTCTTGATCTTCAATATCATCAAAATCGTCGTCAGTATAACCGAGCTCTTGCATTAACTCATCAATTCGATTTAATTTACTATCAAGATAAGTTTGTTGCTCTTTAGTTAGTTTGCTATTTTGCTCGACTAAATCCAGTAACTGATCTAATTTTGGATCATTTTCTAGTTGTTCTAACTCTTGTTGTGGAGATAAATTTGATGATAAAACCATTTTAGTTGGTTTAGTAGGTTGTTTAGCTTGTGTGACATTGCTTGAAGTTTCCGCAATTAAAGAAATTGGCTTTTTGCTACCCACACGTGGATCTTTGACTGTTTTTGTCGAATTTTTATTCTTGTTATTCTCTTGATTATTAAAGCGGGAACCACTTGGCAAACCTTTGTGTTTACGTTTACGCTTTAGTTCACGAGATTCTTCATTGATCTCTTGACGGCTTTTCTTAGTTTTTTGTTTCGATTTATTTTTTAACATACAATCTCAATTTAATACCAGAGTTAAAGATTTAGCTAGTATTTTAACAGTAACTTGACCAGATAGCTATGATGAAGCATCAATGCTAATTTGTGATTGTAAAAAATGAGATTTATGTATAATCTGAGCCAACTATTTGAGAATTAATTGCAATAGAGAAACATAAAACATGAACAATCATTTAAGCCCTTATATGCAATTTAGTCGTAAAGAGTGGGCTAGCTTACGTAATGCAGAGCCAATGACATTAACTTGTGACGAGTTAGTCTCTCTACAAGGCATTAATGAAGATCTGTCAATGGATGAAGTAAGTGATATCTATCTACCTTTATCCAGATTGCTTAATTATTACATTAGTAATAGTTTTAGCCGGCAGGCTGTTTTATCTAAATTTTTAGGCAAAAGCCAAAAAATTCCTTATATCATTGGTATAGCAGGAAGCGTTGCTGTGGGGAAAAGTACTACAGCTCGTGTATTGCAAGCATTATTATCTCGTTGGCCTGAGCATCGCAAAGTGGCTTTGGTGACAACTGATGGTTTTTTATACCCCAATAAATGCCTTGAAGAACGTGGAATAATGAATAAAAAAGGCTTTCCGCAATCTTATGATATTAAAAAACTGATCAATTTTGTTGCTGATATTAAGTCTGGCCAAGCACAGGTTAAAGCCCCCGTTTATTCTCATTTAGTTTATGATATTGTTCAAAATGAACAAATTATTCTCGATAGCCCTGATATTTTAATTCTTGAGGGATTAAATGTGTTACAAGGCGCTGTAAATTATGCACAAGCCAATAATCGTGTTTTTGTTTCTGATTATGTTGATTTCTCAATTTATGTTGATGCCGATGTTTCGTTGCTACACAATTGGTATGTCAATCGTTTTTTAAAATTTAGAGCAGGAGCATTTAGCGATCCCAATTCTTATTTTAATCATTACTCAAAATTGCCAGAGCAAGAAGCGCTTAACATCGCAAACCGTCTTTGGCATGAAATTAATGAATTGAATTTAATAGAAAACATCCTACCAACAAGGGAAAGAGCCAGCCTTATCCTAACTAAAGGCAAAGATCATAAAGTTGATTGTATTCAATTAAGAAAATAATTTAAAAAGGGGAAGAAGATCGATATGAAATTAACAATAAGATCAATTTGTAAGTTAATTTTTTTAGTATTAACAGCTATCGCTTTTATACCTAATATTTATGCAGCAAATCATGACGAATATCAAGGTGTAACTTGTTTTAGCAAAAAACACATTATGGAAAAACAAATTGATAAGGCAAAAAAGGCGGGTAACTTGCACCAAGCTCAAGGGCTTGAAAAAGCATTACATGATATCAATACATATTGTAATGATGATGATTTAAAAGCTAAATACACCGAAAAAGTAATTGAAAAGACTAAAAAAGTTGCCGAAAAAGAGCAAGCTTTAGCTAAAGCGCAAGCAAAAAGAGACTCCCAAAAAATAGCTAAACAAAAGCTAAAATTAAGTGAAGCTCAAAAAGAGTTGAGAGAAGCTAAAACTAAATTAGCTGAATTTTATAAAGAAATTCAAGTTAAATAAGGATGTGAATTCAAGCATAATTAACACCTTATTTACTGTCACTGATTTAGCGTTGAATATGTTCAATATATTTACATATATGAAAATAGAATATAAAATATTCAGCATTTTCAATACAATGGATAAGGTTATTTTAATGGCTAGCTTTTGGAAGAAAACATTCGGCGGTTTATCGGCAAGGTATTTAATACGACAATATTTATTTAGTTTTATAATTACTCTTCCTCCTTTATGTACCCTGATCTTCAAATTTAAAATGCCTGAAAGCATATATACAGTGATAGCTCTTTTAATATTATGGGGTTTATATCCATATTCTCGATTTGTTTATGAAAATGTTATTAGTTATATCGTTGGTGATAATACTTTCATTGTAAGTACAGAAACATGGCTCGTTACTAAATTCTTTACAATGGTAATATGCTTTGCTTTTAGTTGGGTGCTTGCTCCATGTGGTTATTATATTTATATTTTCAATCATCTAAGTTAGGATAAAGCGCTTATAACTAGACTTTTTTATTTAAAAAGAGTATGGTGTGCGCTTTGTTACGTGGTTCGTGAACCTCCCACGCTAAAAAACTAAGGAAAATTATGAATAAAGTTACACTACTTGGCGATCAATCTGTTCGCTATCCTACAACCTATTGTCCTGAAATACTCGAAACGTTCGATAATAAACACCCAACTAACGATTATTTTGTTAAGTTTAATTGCCCAGAATTTACTAGTCTTTGTCCTATCACTGGGCAACCTGATTTTGCGACGATTTATATTTCATACGTACCTAATATTAAAATGGTTGAAAGTAAGTCACTCAAGCTATATCTATTTAGCTTTCGTAATCATGGTGATTACCACGAAGATTGCATCAATATTATTATGAAAGATCTTATTAAACTAATGGATCCTAAATATATTGAAGTCTGGGGAAAATTTACCCCTCGCGGTGGAATCTCTATCGATCCTTATGCAAATTATGGTAAAGCCGGCACTAATTGGGAACAAATAGCGATGAGCCGTTTGGCTAATCACGATCTTTATCCTGAAAAAGTCGATAATCGCTAATTCAATTTACCCTAACAGGAAACTCTCAATGCAAACTCGTAAAGCACTAGTGATATTTTCTGGTGGGCAGGATTCTACTACCTGTTTACTGCAAGCCATTACTGATTATGGTCGTGAAAACGTCGAAACCATCAGCTTTCAATATGGTCAACGTCATGCTATTGAGCTTGAAAAAGCCAAGTGGATTGCTGAAGATCTTGGCGTTAAGCAAACAGTAGTGGATACCTCGGTGATTAAACAGACGACCAATAATGCTTTGATTGATGATTCACAAAAAATCACCGCAGCCAAAGAAGGCGATTACCCTAATACTTTTGTGGATGGACGTAATATGCTGTTTTTGCTTTTAGCTGGTTGTCATGCCAAGCAACACGGTATTAGTGACATTATTATTGGCGTTTGTGAAACCGATTTTAGTGGCTACCCTGATTGTCGTGATATTTTTATTAAATCAATGAATGTATCGATGAATCTTGCTATGGATTATAATTTCAATCTTATCACCCCTTTGATGTATTTGACTAAAGCTCAAACATGGGAAATGGCTGATAAACTGGGTTATTTGGGTTATGTCCGTGACCATACTCATACTTGTTATTACGGAATTGATGGTGGATGCGGCAAATGCCCGAGCTGTATTCTTCGAGATAAAGGATTAACAGAATACCTTAATCATTCAAATTAATTGAAACACTGGGTTCACTTACCCCATTAAAAAGGACAAATTTATGCACCTGAACGCTAATTCAGAACATATAAACCAATTTACTCACGCACAGCAAATCAAGGCTCTAAGCTGGCTTTCGTTTTTTCATATTTTGGTTATCGCTTCCAGCAATTATTTAGTACAAATTCCATTTGATATTTTTGGTTTTCAAACCACTTGGGGGGCGTTTACTTTTCCATTTATCTTTCTTACCACTGATTTAACTATTCGGGTATTTGGAGCGAGTTTAGCTAGGAAGATAATTTTTGTGGTGATGCTCCCCGCATTGCTATTTTCATATGTGATTTCCGTACTATTTTTTGAAACACATTGGGTTGGTTTATCGGCATTGACGGAATTTAATAGTTTTGTTTTTCGAATTGCATTAGCTAGTTTTGCCGCTTATTTAGTTGGACAATTGATGGATATTACTGTCTTTAACTATTTAAGAAAAAATAAATCGTGGTGGGTTGCACCAACAGCATCGGCTATCTTTGGGAATGGTATTGATACTATTGTCTTTTTTGCTATTGCCTTTTATCAAAGTAGCGATGAATTTATGGCAAATCATTGGGTCGAAATTTCTTTAATGGATTACAGTTTTAAAATTATCATTTGTGGCTTATTCTTTTTGCCTCTTTATGGTGTGATTTTAAATTTTATCCTAAAAAAATTAATTTTTGTCTCCAAAACTAATTAATCGTTATAACCTAAATTTCACTGACTTATCTTAATAAACTAAAACTCATTAATTATTTTTGATGAGTTTTAATTCTATTTTCAATGCATACAATAAAGACTATAAAAAACGTTCAGAAAAGTCATTGATTTTATTGAAGTTTTTCTTTCTGGTATTTGCAATAAAATTGCTCAATCTGTTGCTACACGCTTTGCTAAAAAGCGAAGAACTGTGCATAATATATAT
>NZ_LZGZ01000117.1:0-1982 GCF_001690515.1 Gilliamella sp. Fer4-1
TAAATTACTTGAAACAGCCCAAAAAAACACCATATCATTACCCTACTATTTCAGTTATAGGAGGCTACTTTTATGGCAAGTGGATGGGCATCTGACGATGCTGTTAACCAACAAATCGAAGGTACTATTGCCGATGCTATAGAAAACGCAAGGCGACAACTCAATTACGGTACAATTAGCGCTCACTTTTGCATTGAGTGTGGCGACCCTATCGCTGAAGCCAGAAAAATAGCATTACCCGGCGTACAATATTGTTTGTCTTGCCAACAAGAAATCGACAAGCGGATTGCTAAAGCATCAAGTTTATATAATCGCCGAGGCAGTAAAGATAGTCAACTGCGCTAATCACAACAAAAGCCAAAATAAATCAGCAAAAAAGGGTGGATTGCGCCACCCTAAAATACAAGTAATGTTTATTTTTTACCTTCACGAACCGCATCATAAGGATAAATAATTAACTTATTATCAAACCACTCAGCACAAAAAATATCTTCTATTTTTTCATAGCCTTGCCTAGAAATTTCACGTTTAACCCAATCTTCATCTTTTTTGAGTTGCTCAAGATTATCATGACTAATACTGCCGTTTTCAATAATAAGCAGGGCAATATCTTTATCACCTTGTTTGATAATGGTTAAAGAACCGTTTAGCTCGTACCAAACTTCTTTTAACTCATCAAACGAAGCTATGCCTTGTATATTAACTAAGGTTTCAAAATCTCTTACTGGTAAATTAGCTTTAACAAAATTATCTGTGATTAAATGACCATTTTTAACTAATTGAATAGGCTCACCATCTATTGCATCTCGTAGACGTGAATTTTTAGATTTGATATAACGGATCAAAACAAGCAAGCCAGCCCAAATAGCAACTAACCCCGCTGCCTCCCATGGTGATACCGTTGGGCTCAGCAACGCTCCCCCAACGAGCGCACCAATAACCATACTACCGACCTGATCAAGCTGTGACATTGGTGCAATTTGACTTTTACCTGATAACTTGACGTAAATAAGTAAAATAACTAGTGCTAACAAAAATTTTGGTGCCATTTCTAATAAATACATTTCCTTTCTCCCAGCTAACATGATATGTTGAACTACAATTCCAAATACAGAATTGAACAAAACTTCCAAATTGGAACAGGTAACAATTTATATAAAAATCGGTGTAACTTTTGTGTAATTGACAATCAACTCATATTTATTTTATGAGTAAAAAACCAAAATAAGACATGATCATTAAGATAAACAATTATTATTGTACTCTAAAATTTAAATAATTTATAAGATTATTACTTTGATTGCGATAACTTATTTCTATTATGCAATATTAGTTAAAAATTACAACAATGAAAAACAATAATGATTGTGGTGATAAAATACCATTAATGATGACATAAAACCAACTCGAAATTGCTTTAGATTATTACTCAATACACTAAAGCAACAACGACTATCGTATTACCTTCCTTTAGAATCTTAACTGTTAAATTAACTGCAATATTAACTGTAAATCTTTGCATCCATTTGCAAGCAGGTTTGAGAAAAAACAATTATATTATTTCCAATAAAAATAATATTAGTCGCGTTTTTATTGGAAATTTATCTATAATTTTTTATTACGAAAGAGCGCAAACCAATAGATTGGCCACTTGCTTTTTCCGATAAGATTATTGACAATGTACGCAATGATAACTAATGCGATAGAGCCTGATAACACGGGAAACAGCAAAAAGCTAAAATCATAATTAATTTGATTTGCTGTTAACAATATAACTAGCGGATTAGCGCCTGCTGGTGGATGCACGCATCGCAAAAACTGCATAGTAGCAATAGCACATCCCACAGAGAAAGCGATAACGAATACTGAATCACCAAGCAACTTTAAAAACAGCAACCCAATAAACGCTGAGATAAGATGCCCAAAGATCACATTTCTAGGCTGCGCCAAAGGAGATTGAGAAACTGCAAATAAAATTACAC
>NZ_LZGZ01000118.1:0-1291 GCF_001690515.1 Gilliamella sp. Fer4-1
ATACTATTATCTTTAATAAACCGCTTTAGTAACGTGAATTTCTGTACGGTGTAGGCTTATCCTACTTGCTGACCAATATGTTATCTAATTAAATTTATTAGAGAAATTTTAACAAAAAAGCCTGCTTAATTTTTTAAACAAAAGCTAATGTGCTTTTTTATAGTTACTCTTATCATAGAATATCGCCTTTTTGAGGCCATCTTAGCAATGTTTTGATATTCAACTGTTGTGGTATTCAAATTTTTTCCAGAAAAATTCGTTCCGCTTTTGTCACTCAATTTTACACAACTGCGCTGATTTATTGCCGATAAAGCAGTATCTCACTAGACATCTTTGTTTGGCGTGCTAATCTGGCTCTATCGGTGGCATATTCTGCCACCGAATAGCACTGTGCGATTATTCAGTTAGCGGATTAAAAATAAAGCCTTTTTATTAAAAAAACACTTCATAAAAGCCATTGATTTTATTTAAGTTTTTCCGTAAAATCATATAGTTATAAGGTATTACGTTTTTGGGCTTGATATCCAAGCTTAAAATTTTTAAGCGTTTTATTTGCTTACGCAACTGCGCTAATTTATTGCCGATAAAACAGTATCTCACTAAACATCTTTGTTTGATGTGCTAATCTGACTCCGTCGGTGGTATATTCTGCCGCCGAATAACACTGTGCTATTATTCAGTTGGCGGATTAAAAATAAAGCCTTTTTATTAAAAAATACTTCAGAAAACCCATTGGTTTTATTTAAGTTTTTATTTTATGTGAAATCATATAGTTATAAAGTATTACGTATAAAGTATTGCACTTTTTGGCTTAACATCTAAGCCTAAAATTTTGTAAGAGTTTTAGGTAGCTATGCAATTATGATAATGATGCGTAAGCCGTTTGTCAGTTTATTCTTTCAAAAACAATAATCTATTTTGCTCCCATGTAGCCTAACTGGCGCCATGATTCGTAAACGACAACAGCTACCGAGTTAGATAAGTTCATACTACGGCTTGTGGCTAACATAGGAATACGTATTTTTTTATCTTGAGGCAATGCATCTAATATTGTGTTAGGTAAACCGCGGGTTTCTGGACCAAACATTAAAAAGTCATTTTGTTGGTAATTGACTTCACTATGCGGTTTTTGTCCTTTTGTGGTTAAAGCATACACTTGTGTTAACCAGTCTATTTGATTGGTATCTACAAAATGGTCCAAATTTTTGTAACGTTTTACATCGACAAATTCTTGATAATCAAGCCCTGCTCGTTTTAGCTTTTTGTCATCCCAATAAAAGCCCATGGGTTC
>NZ_LZGZ01000119.1:0-4757 GCF_001690515.1 Gilliamella sp. Fer4-1
GTGAGCTTTGTTGCTCTTTTGGTATGTCTTTAATATTAGGAGGTGATTTTTTCCAAAAATTTTTAAAAAACATATATATTATTCCCTTCATGCCATTAAAATCATACATAACTAATATTAATAATTTAACTAATGTATACTACATTCATTTAAAGTTAATAACTATCGATTATCTAATAAGATTATTAATGAAAATATTGTTGTAAGGAAACTTTATTTTATCAAAGTAGAAAAACTAAAAATATTTAAATTAAAAAATGTTATATAATTTAAATGCGAGATTAGTAGCCTAATCTCGCTATTATTTCAGCTGTGATTTTTTTATTCAAAAAACTTTTTCACTTTGTCAAAAAAGCTTTTTTCTTTGGGACTGTGTTTAGAACTTTTGTCAGCTTTAAAGCTTTCAGCCAATTCTTTTAGCAATTCTTTTTGCTTGCTTGTTAAGTTGACTGGTGTTTCAACCACAACATGACAGTAAAGATCACCGATAGTGCTACCGCGCAACGATTTAATGCCTTTACCACGTAGTCGGAACATTTTTCCTGTTTGTGTTTCAGCAGGAATCGTTAAGCTGACCTTACCATTAAGCGTTGGTACTTCAACTTCCCCGCCAAGTGATGCGAGTGCAATATTAATCGGGATTTCACAATGCAGGTTTGTACCATCTCGCTCAAAAATAGCATGTGGTTTAACTTGCATTTGTACATATAAATCGCCTGCAGGTGCTCCGTTTAAACCTGCTTCACCTTCGCCAGAAAGTCGAATACGATTACCTGTATCAACACCGGCTGGAATAGTAACAGAAAGTGTTTTCGTTTTTTGTACACGACCTTCACCATGACACTTTTTACATGGATTTTTTACAACTTTTCCTCGCCCATGACAAGTTGGGCACTCTTGTTGCACGGCAAAAAAACCTTGTCGCATTTGTACAACACCTGAACCATGACAAGTATTGCACGTCACCACATCCGATGATTTTTCAGCTCCTTGTCCATGGCAAGTATCACAACTTACCCAAGTTGGTACTTTAATTTCTTTACTAACACCGGCTGCGGCTTCTTCTAATGTTAGGGTGATATTGTATTGTAAGTCATTACCCCGAGAAGTGGTTTGACTACGCCCTCTACCTCCACCAAAAAAATCACTGAATATATCGTCAAATGCTCCACCACCAAAACCACCAAATCCGCCAAAACCACCAGATCCTGCTCCTTGCCCTTGTTCAAATGCCGCATGACCATATTGATCATAAGCCGCCTTTTTTTGTGGATCAGTTAGGATTTCGTAGGCTTCTTTTACTTCTTTGAATTTTGCTTCAGCTTCGTCTTTATTATCCTGGTTTTTATCAGGATGATATTTCATGGCTAGACGTTTATAGGCTTTTTTTATCTCGCTTTCACTAGCACTTTTACTAACGCCTAATGTTTCATAATAATCTTTCTTCGCCATAATTAACCTTTATTTTTGTTTCTTTTCATAAAGAACTAAACGGGCTTGAGTTACCTCGCGCCCGTTTAACTTGTTATATGTTTAAAACTTGTTGAAATAACTCATTAAAAAACATTTTAGTTAATGTCTATTTTTTATCACCATCAACTTCTTTGAAGTCTGCATCAACAACATCATCTTGCGCAGTAGAGCTTCCGCTATTTGCTTGACCCGCACCTTGAGCTGCTTGGGCTTGTTGTTGTGCTAATTCAAGCAATTTTTTAGATGCCTCCATTAATGCATTAATTTTTGCTTCAATTTCTGCTTTATCTTCGCCACGAGCGGCAACTTCTAAAGCGCTTACGGCATCTTCAATTGCTTTTTTATCATCAGCTGATAACTGATCACCAGCTTCAGTCACTTGTTTACGTGTTGAGTGAACAAGATGATCGGCTTGGTTACGAGTTTGAGCTAGTTCTTCAAATTTACGGTCTGCATCAGCATTAGCTTCCGCATCATTTACCATTTTTTGAATCTCTTCTTCGCTTAATCCTGAAGAGGCTTTAATCGTAATTTTTTGCTCGCGTCCTGTATTTTTGTCTTTTGCCGATACATGTAAAATACCATCAGCATCAATATCAAATGTCACTTCAATTTGTGGCATACCACGTGGTGCAGGTTGAATACCATCTAGATTGAATTGACCTAATGATTTATTATCACCCGCACGTTTACGCTCACCTTGTAATACATGAATAGTTACGGCTGATTGATTATCTTCAGCAGTTGAGAACACTTGGCTATGTTTAGTTGGGATAGTTGTGTTCTTTTCAATTAACGCTGTCATCACACCACCCATAGTCTCAATACCTAAAGACAATGGTGTAACATCAAGTAATAAAACATCTTTAACATCACCGCCAAGTACACCACCTTGAACAGCAGCACCAACAGCAACCGCTTCATCAGGGTTTACATCTTTACGTGGCTCTTTACCAAAGAAGTCAGCAACCGCTTTTTGAACCATTGGCATACGTGTTTGGCCACCAACAAGAATAACGTCTTTAATGTCAGAAACAGAAAGACCTGCATCTTGTAATGCTGTTTTTACAGGATCCATTGAGCGTTTAACCAAATCTTCAACTAAAGACTCAAGTTTTGCACGTGTTACTTTAATATTTAAATGTTTTGGACCGCTTGCATCAGCTGTAATATACGGTAGATTAATATCTGTTTGTTGAGCAGATGATAATTCAATTTTTGCTTTTTCTGCTGCTTCTTTCAAGCGTTGCATAGCAAGTGGATCATTTTTCAAATCAAAGTTTTGTTCACGTTTAAATTCGTCAACTAAATAATTGATTAAGCGTGAGTCGAAATCTTCACCACCTAAGTGTGTATCACCATTTGTTGCTAATACTTCAAAGGTTTTTTCACCATCAACATCGTCGATTTCGATGATTGAGATATCAAATGTACCACCACCAAGGTCATAAACAGCGATAGTGCGGTTGCCGACATCTTTGTCTAAACCATAAGCGAGTGCTGCAGCTGTTGGTTCGTTGATAATGCGTTTAACATCAAGCCCAGCAATACGGCCTGCATCTTTAGTTGCTTGGCGTTGAGCATCATTAAAATAAGCTGGAACTGTAATTACTGCTTCAGTAACAGCTTCGCCAAGATAGTCTTCTGCTGTTTTTTTCATTTTCTTTAATACTTCAGCAGAAATTTGTGGTGGTGCAATTTTTTGACCTTTAACATCAACCCATGCATCGCCATTATCTGCTTTCACAATTTTATATGGCATGATGCTAACATCACGTTGCACTTCAGCATCTTCAAAACGACGACCAATTAAACGTTTAATTGCAAATAAGGTGTTTTGTGGATTGGTTACAGCTTGGCGTTTTGCTGGTTGACCAACTAATGTTTCACCATCTTGGGTATAAGCAATAATCGAAGGAGTTGTGCGATCGCCTTCTGCATTTTCTAATACTTTTGCTTGACCATTGTCCATTACAGCAACACATGAGTTTGTTGTTCCTAAGTCAATACCAATAATTTTACCCATAATTTATTCTCCTAAAAATCTGTAATTTATTCCTTGTATATAGGGTTTAAATATGAATTTTCAAGCCCTTAATTTCACAAAGAAATGTTTTTGTTTTCACATAAATGGGAACATTATTATTAATATCAAGGGGTGATAAAAAATAATTTTTCCTGAAATCTTGATTATCGCGTTTTCTGCACTTATTATTGCCGCTCTTTTTAATCATCAAACTTAATTTATAGGATCCTTATGGAACAAACAAAACTTGCAAATCCTGGCCCTTTAGGCTTAATGGGGTTTGGTATGACAACAATTTTATTAAATATTCATAATGCAGGATTTTTCCCTGCTATGACGGTTATTGTCTCGATGGGTATTTTTTATGGTGGTCTTGCACAAGTCATTGCTGGCATTTTAGAATTTCGAAAAGGCAATACGTTTGGTACTACAGCATTTACGTCTTATGGCTTCTTTTGGATTGCGTTAGTGGGCATTTGGTATTTACCGACCTCTGCTGCCACAGCACCATCTGATGCAACTTTTGTTGGTATTTTTCTTGCTTTATGGGGCATTTTTACTGGGTTTATGTTTATTGGTACATTAAAAGGTAATAGAGCATTACAATTTGTTTTTGCGAGTTTAACCATTTTATTTGCTTTATTAGCTATTGGTAATATTTCAGGTAATCATAGTATTATTCATATTGCTGGTTTTGAAGGCATTATTTGTGGAGCAAGTGCCGTTTATTTGGCAATGGCAGAAGTGATTAATGAGCAATTTGGTCGTACTATTTTACCGATTGGTGCACCAAAAGGCGTTGCGCATTAATTGGTGTATCACCCCTACCTAATTATTTTGGTTGGGGTGATTTCTTATCTTCACAATAACGTTACCTCTACTATTTATCATTATTGCTACTTATCAATGCTCGACTTATTTCAAGCAGGGATTGAGTATGTTTGTTTATCACTTTATCCGACAAGTAGTTATCTTTTGCGCTATGGGCATTTTTTATAACAATTTTACCATTTTCATCTATATCACCCGATGTGATCATGATGTAATTAGGTAGTTGTGTTTCCATTTTGTCACTGTAAAAAGTAATATTTTTTAGTTGTAGATTTGATTGTTGCGGTTTTAGAAATATTAACTTGTTACCATTGCCAATACTATCGATAAAAATAAATTTTTTGTTTTTCATTTGGTTAGAATAGTTTTCCAACATTTTTAAACCATATTGGTTACTATTGCCACCATCACATAAAACAAAAGCTAT
>NZ_LZGZ01000120.1:0-1615 GCF_001690515.1 Gilliamella sp. Fer4-1
TAAGGCGTGAGTGTAATGAGCATTAGTAAATCAATCATTTTAATCACTCAATTTATTGGTATTACATATTATCCTCCTTTTTGGGGGATTTTTTTTATCTATTCCATACAATTATTTCACTCCTATTTAAAACAATTGAATTATAGAGGCTAATTATGATTGAGCATAAAAAAATGTTGTTAACCACAAGAGACCAAAGTTTAAAAGCCTATTTAATGAATAAAATTAAACAAAATGGCGGATGGGTTAATGCTCATATGCATGCCGATCGTGCTTTTACTATTTCAGTTGATAGTTTTGATGTCTATCAAAAACAGACCTTAATTGAAAAATGGGATACATTAGATAAAGTCAAAGCATCAATGAGCGAAGATGATTACTATCGCCATTTTAGTATGGCGGTTGAACGGATGATTGAGCAAGGGGTGAGTGCAATGGGATCATTTGTTGATATTGACCCTATTGCTCAAGAACGGGCAATTAAAGGGGCGTTAAGAGCACGCGAAACCTATAAAAATGACATCACCATAAAATTAGTCAATCAAACACTTAAAGGCGTTATCGATAAAGAGGCTCGTTATTGGTTCGATAAAGGCGCTGATTTAGTTGATATTATTGGCGGTTTACCTCGTCGTGATGAACGCGATCATGGTGAAGGAATGGGACTGAAACATCTTGATGTGTTAATGCAAACGGGTAAATCATTAGGCAAAATGGTGCACGTACATGTTGACCAGTTTAATTCTCAAGATGAGATCGAAACGGAACAACTTACCGATAAAACCCTTGAACATGGTATGCATGGTCGCGTTGTTGCCATTCATAGTATTTCGATCACAGCCCACAGTTTAGAATATCGCCAAAAACTCTATAAAAAAATGAAAGAAGCAAAAATGATGGTCATTGCCTGCCCATTTGCTTGGATCGATAGCCCACGCCGTGAAGAACAAGGCCCTACTCGTAACTCACTCACCCCAGTTGATGAACTTGCCACAGCAGGTATTCCTGTTGCAATCGGTACAGATAACGTCAGCGATTATATGTTGCCATTTTCAACGGGGAATATGTGGGAAGAGCTTAAGCTGTTAGTAACAGGATGCCGCTATACTGATTTAGATAATGTGATTAATGTGGCAACAAAAAATGGGCGAATGGTGCTTGGGCTTGAGTAATTCAATTAAAAGTCCTACAAATAATCTGGCAAGATCTCATTTTTAATTTGCTATTTTAACCATTATGTTGTTCATCGAGTGTGGCAAAAAGTAGATCACTCTACTTTTTGCCACACTTTGAAATATACACACTGCGTTAACTATAGATATGAAAGATCTCTAATAATGTCTTCTAGCCTTAATTTTACTTCGTTTAATTGTTGTTTTTGAGCTAGTTCAAGCAATCTTTCTCTACTTTGTAAAGTGCCTTCACTGTAATTATGTAAATTTGATGGCACGTTACCAGAATAAATATAATCATATTTTGCAGATGTCTGCTCAATATTAAAAGATCGGCTGTAACTATACGCACCATGAGCTTCAATTTCAGTAGTCAATGTTAATTTATTGCTGTGGGTCACCGTTTGTAAATTATATTGCTGATCTTTGTAGGTTTTGACTTG
>NZ_LZGZ01000121.1:0-1348 GCF_001690515.1 Gilliamella sp. Fer4-1
ATTAGCTATAATAAAGTTGCTTAAAGTTGCTTAAAGTTGCTTATTGTACATAACCTGTTTGGGATAGGTATACGTCCACAACTAGCTAGCAAGAAAATGCCAACCTATTGTCAATAATACTTTTATTATTGATTAATTCAAAGGATAGCAAAATACCTTCATAATTAATGCCAAGGACAATTAATTGTTCATCGACTTTATAGTAGTAACGCATATGATCTTCATAAAGATGATCTTTAAGAATATAATTATGATTAAAGGTATCGGTTAAAATAAACGGGGAGCCTAATTTAAACTCAAAACCCAAGAAATTCAAAATTTGATTGGCTTTATCAAGTAACAATATATTATCTATCACTTCATCAATTAATAAAACTTCAATATTATCGGCAATATAAAAAAACATAATTTGATAACCACAAATATCTGCTGTTCCTAGAATATCGGCATAGGCAAAATCTTTAATGGTATTGCGTTGATCTGAATTAAAAAAATAATTGATATCAAGCGAGCTAAATTTATTTTTATTATACATATCCCAAACCTAAATTTTGTACAACCACATAACAATTTGGGGGGAGTAAAATTCGCTATGTGGTTGTAAATGAAGATTTTGATAATGAAGCGCAAACACTTCATCACCGCTCTACATTGGCACGTCAATTCATTATTAACGGATTGATGTTAAATTAGCTATGGCTTTGGTACAAGGTATCTAAAATAGAGCGTAATTGTTTGGCGTCTAATTGACCCGGTGCCGAAGCATGTTTGGCAGCGCCAAAGGTCATTGCTGAGCCAAATGTCGCACCTGCAATACGGCTCACCACACCCAGCCCAGCCATAGACATGGTAATAATGGGGGTGGTTGCATGTTGTTGGTTCATTTCGGTGGTTGCTGCAAGTAATGTTAATACATCATCTGTTGTTTGTGGCATGACGGCAATTTTAGGAATGTCAGCACCCAGTTCCTGCATTTTCCTTAATCGGTAGATAATATCACTTTTGGATGGTGTTTTTTCAAAATCATGGTTTGATGCGACAACAAATACCTGATTTTTGTGTGCAACGGCAATAATATCTTTTACATCATCATCACCAATAAATAGCTCAACATCAATAAGATCAATAAGCCCACTACACGCCATTTCTTTATTCAACTGAATATAAGATGCGAGTGGCCAAGGTTTAACCCCCCCTTCATTTGCGGTTCTAAACGTAAATAAAATCGGTTTATTGGGCAGTAAATCGGCTATGCTTTTAGCTGCTTGTTTTACGGCATTGATATTGTCAACTTGAGTAAAGTGATCAACACGCCACTCTAAAACGTCAAAATCAATAGATTGTAAAA
>NZ_LZGZ01000122.1:0-633 GCF_001690515.1 Gilliamella sp. Fer4-1
ATCCGCTCGTTTTTTGCCATTTTGGTATAACATTACCCTCTGTTTTTTAAATTCATTACTAAAACTGCGTTTTTCTCTTCTTGAAATGAGATTTGTCATTGTTGGTTCCTTTTGTTTTTTAGTTATCATCACAATGACCTTATTAAACTGGTACTAATTAGTGTAGCCTGTCCAAACCTAATCTAAAACAAGCCATGACCTATTGGCGTAATCAAAAAAGCACTATAGGCTTAACAGGCAAAATTTCACCATAGTCTAAGATATGCCTTTGCTCAGGATATGACTCAACACTACATCAAACAAGGTTATACTGAAAAAGAAGCCCTAGCCCTCACTTCTATGGATTTAGGGCATGGGGATGGCTAAAAAAGTTTATTTGAATTATTATCCTATTAATTAGTTTTCTACTGCTAAAGTTTGCACCTAAACCAGTATTCAAATATACAATCCCTATATTTTTTGGTGCTACTTTTTTAGTTTTTTTGTTTGCTAGGTTTTATCTTAGTATAGTTGTTTTTTAAGGCGAATTATTGTTTAAAAAATATTTGAGGTATGTTTAAGAAAATGTTTGGTTATACATGGTATTGAGTCTATCATTAAAGAATATGATAATTTTCTATATAAAGTAACAAC
>NZ_LZGZ01000123.1:0-583 GCF_001690515.1 Gilliamella sp. Fer4-1
GGATCTGATTTGAATGTTCCCCATATCCCATCAGTTCTATAATTTTGCCCATTTATAGTATTTTTAATACTAGCCGTTGGGCCATTTGCTGAGTTAGCTGTTGGCCATTTTGCTTTTGTAGTAGGATCTATGCCATTTCCATGTCCATGTACTTGGTACCCTTGACCTTCATATCTAAACTCTCCACTCGGGAAACGCTTAGGATCTGCATGCCAAGTATTTGGTATTCCTCTTTGTGTGGCCCATGCATCTATGTCTGCTTTATTTACCTTCCCATATCTAGCTAATTCTGATGGATCAGTTGGGCGTTTGGTAAAACGTCCTGTTTCATTATTACGCCAACGATTCGACTTACTATTAAAACTACAGCTCAAACCAAACGGATCCACCCAAGTCAACCCATTAGGCGCATACTGATACAGATTAAATTCTTGCGAATAATTTAATACTTAGAGTAAAATTTGAATTCCTAAGATTAAAAAAATGCTCGAGCGTTATAAGTATTAGAGATTTTTCAAATAAATAACCTTTACATTGAGGATTTATTACAATTTAGAGGCTATTTATTCATAGTTCTTTTTAT
>NZ_LZGZ01000124.1:0-4815 GCF_001690515.1 Gilliamella sp. Fer4-1
AGCTATATTTATAATAAAAACAATAATATTCAATGGAATATCCTTAGAAAAATGGTTTTAGGTTGTATCATAGGCACTTTAGGTGGTTCGTATATGACGCCTTATATTCCAGGGGGTTGGTTAAAATGGATATTTATCATTTTTCTTATTTATGTTAGTGGTCAATTTACTTTACAAGCGAGTAAAGTTTCACAAAATCATACTAGTAAAAATATTTCTATTAATAACAGCATTTTTATATTTGCAGGAACCTTAATTGGCATTTTTGCTGCACTTATCGGCGTGGGTGGTGGTGTTTTAGTTGTACCATTTTTACAAAAATGTGGTATAGATATGCGAAAAGCAATTGGAACATCGGCTGCTTTCACTTTACCCGTTGCTATCGGTGGTACAGTTGGCTACATCATTGCGGGTTGGCATACCCCACAATTACCCCAATATTGCTTGGGCTTTATTTATTTACCTGCGGCATTAACTATTATGCTGGCGAGCATTCCTATGGCAAAAGTGGGGGTACAAATTGCACAAAAATTATCAATAAAAAAGCTGATCAAGTTTTTTGGTGTATTTTTATTATTACTTGCAATAAAACTGATTATTTCTTAAATATTATTGGCAGATATAAAAAAGGTCGCATAACAACGACCTAATAAAATTTGATATTAAATATTCGATAGTTATCTTGCTTCTTTAACTGCAAGTCCCAATTGCCAAACTGCCATGGCATAATGCATGCTATGGTTATAGCGGGTTATGGTATAAAAATTCGGTAAGCCATACCAAAATTGGTAACGATCTCCCATATCAAGGCGCAATAGACTCACCTGAGTATGACCATCTAGTGAGCCTTGTGGTTTCAAGCCAGCTTTTGCAAGCGTTTCAATTGAGTATTTAGTGCTAAAACCTGAGTTAAGTGATGGAGCCTGACCATCAGCCATTACCGCCACTTTCTTACCTCGTTGCCAACCATATGACTTAAAGTAGTTTGCAACACTACCGATAGCATCAACTGGATCCCACAAATCAATATGACCATCATGGTTAAAGTCAACGGCATGACGTCTAAACGCTGACGGCATAAATTGACCATATCCCATTGCGCCAGCAAATGATCCACTTAAATCAAACGGATCAACGCTTTCATCACGGCACATCACCAAAAAGTCTTCTAATTCGTTAGAAAAATATTGTGCACGCCTTGGATAGTAAAAGGCAAGCGTTGATAGCGCATCAATAATTTTCGTTTTACCCATTACTCTACCCCAACCTGTTTCGACACCGATAATGCCAACAATAATTTCAGGTGGAACACCATATTCGGTATAAGCACGCTTTAACTCTTTTTCGTATTGGTTCCAAAATTCAACACCACGAGGGAGGTTGCTTGCCGTAATAAATTTATTTTTATAACGAATCCAAGCACCATTTGGTCCTGTTGCAGGCCCTGATTTTGGTGCTTGTTTATCCATTAAATTAATTACCCAATCAAGTTTATTGGTCTGAGCAAGCACATTGCGAAGCTGTTGACGGTTAAAACCATGCTTGCTCACCATTCTATCGATAAATTTTTCTTTATCTATTTCTAATGACGGACTTGCGGTTTTAGATGGATTGTGATCTTTTTCGAGATAAACACCGCCTTTGACATTTGCATGCCCACGGTGTTCTTTCATTGGCGATGTTGAAGATCTATTACTGCTACAAGCTACAAGCAATAAAATTAAATTAAGACAAACGATAATACGGCGCATAAAAAAATCCATATCTTAAGTAATTAAAAAATCGACAACATCATAAGGGATTTCTTATTATTTAACAATATTTGAGCATGATTTACCTTCCGCAACTTGCTTAATATTGCTCAAAGTGGTGTCAGAAATATTCAACAATGCTTCTTGCGTCAAAAAGGCTTGATGACCTGTAAAAATAACATTATGGCAAGAAGACAAACGACGGAATACATCATCTAAAATGACATCATTTGATTTGTCTTCAAAAAATAGATCACGTTCATTTTCATAAACATCCATGCCCAAAGCACCAATTTTGGTTTGTTTTAATGCTTCAATAGCAGCTGTTGCATCAAGTAATGCTCCACGGCTGGTATTGATAATCATCACGCCATTTTTCATCTTTTGGAATGAATCTTTATTTAATAAATGATAATTTTCTGGTGTCATTGGACAATGTAATGTGATCACATCTGACTTGGCATATAGCTCATCTAATTCAACATATTGCGCCCCTAGTTCAACCACAATATCATTAGGATAAGGATCATAAGCAAGAATATGCATACCAAAACCTTTCAATATACGAATAACCGCTTGACCAATTTTGCCGGTACCAATCACGCCAGCAGTACGATTGTGCATATTAAAGCCAGTTAATCCATCTAACGAAAAGTTAGCATCACGAGTGCGTTGATAGGCTTTATGCGTTCTTCTATTTAGCGTCATCATTAAAGCCACTGCATGCTCTGCAACGGCTTCTGGCGAATAAGCAGGCACTCGCACTACAGTAATTCCCAATTTTTCAGCTTCTGCTAAATCAACATTATCAAAACCAGCACAACGAAGTGCTAAAATTTTAATGCCATAACTGGCTAATTTTTGTAGTACTTTTTTATCGACTTCGTCATTAACAAATGCACAAACAGCATCATACCCTTGAGCTGTAACAGCCGTTTTATGACTGAGTTTATGTTCATAATATTCAATATCAAAACCAAACTTTTTGTTTGCCATTTCTAAGTGTTCTTTATCGTAATGCTTGCTACTAAAGACAGCGACTTTAATTGAACTT
Source organism: Gilliamella sp. Fer4-1 (assembly GCF_001690515.1). Lineage (NCBI taxonomy): Bacteria > Pseudomonadati > Pseudomonadota > Gammaproteobacteria > Orbales > Orbaceae > Gilliamella > Gilliamella sp. Fer4-1. Next base: position 2,806 of record NZ_LZGZ01000124.1, read on the forward strand.
TTCATATTACTAAACCCCTCTTAATGGTAATTAGTTATTTTTTACTGGTTGTTGGCGTTAATCTTTATACTAAAATATATAAATTCAGTATCACTCTTGGTATCTTGAAAAAATGACTTTAGGTAATGGTTTATCTTGGTTTATAGCATTATTTTTTAATGTTATGTGCTATGATAACACTTTGTAAAAAAACTAACCAATAAAGTTAAATAATGAATAAAGTATTAGCTCATGCTTTTTTTAATAAAAAAATGTTGTTGTGCATCTATACAGGTTTTTGTTCTGGACTTCCTTTTTTCTTTATTGTCCAATTAATCCCCGCTTGGCTAAAAATTGGCGGTGTAGACATAAAAACAATTGGCGCATTTGCATTAACTCAAATTCCTTACTTATGTAAATTTCTCTGGTCACCATTATTAGATAAGTTATCACCTTTCTCACTAGGATGTCGTAAAGGTTGGTTATTTTTAACTCAGATCGGGCTCTTAATTATCATACCTATGTATGGTTTTTTAACTCCCCAAAATAACATCGAAATAGTTGTTATTTTAAGCTTATTAACTGCTTTTATTTCTGCAACTCAAGATATCGCAATTGATGCCTATAGAAGAGAAATTTTGAGCGATAGCGAACTTGGCAGCGGAAATAGTATACACATAAATATTTATCGAATATCAGGATTCATTCCTGGAGGATTATCGCTTTTTCTTGCTGATTATCTATCATGGATGGAAGTATTCGCATTCACTGCCGCATTTATTGTGCCAATGCTACTCATTACAATAAGCTTAAAAGAGCCGTCACATATCAGTGTAATTCATCCAGATAAATCTATTTTCAAACAATCAATAAATGAATTCATTCATCGGCAATCATTTAGTAACACTTTATTTATTATTGCTTTTATTTCATTTTATAAGCTTGGTGATAGCCTTGCTACATCTTTGGCAACACCTTTTTATTTAGATATGAATTTTGAAATGAAACATATAGGAACTGTAGCTAAAAATGCGATGGTCTGGCCAAGTTTATTTGGAGCTCTTTTGGGTGGTTTTATTATTTCAAAATATGGCATCAACCGTTCATTGTGGATATCAGGTTTTGTACAAATGTTTTCTATTTTAGGTTTTGCTTTTTTATCTTATGAAGGACCTTTTTTAACAATTAATTACACTCAACTTATCATATTGGCGACTATAATTAGCTTTGAATCTATTGGTGTTGGAATGGGCGCAGCAGCATTAGTCACTTTTATATCGCAAAAAACTAGCCCATTATTTACCGCAACACAATTTGCGCTATTAACTAGTTTTTCAGCTATACCAAGAACACTAATAAATTCAATGTCAGGTGTTTTAACTTCACATTTAGGATGGACAAACTTTTTTGGTTTATGTTTTATTCTCGCCATCCCAGGTATGTTATTATTATTAAAAGTTGCCCCATGGAATACCAAATCGTAAGGAGAAAATATGGATAAGCTAACCCAAGCATTTGATTTTAGACATGCATGTAAAAAATTTGATCAAACAAAAAAAATCAATAATGATGATATTGAATATATATTAGAAGCTGGCCGACAATCTCCCTCATCATTTGGTATGGAGCCTTGGCATTTTGTGGTCATTGACAGTGATAAAATAAAGGCACAATTGCGATCGGTTTGCTACAATCAAGAGCAAGTGACAAGCTGTTCACATTTTGTGATCATACTTTATCGCAAAGCCAATAACTTCACTTCGCAAAGTGATTACTTACGCCGAGCTATTGCTCGTACTTTACCTAATCCCAATGATCAAACAGCAATCGACATTGCTTGTCAAGCATTTATTAATTTTTGCGAGCAAGGACTTGCTGATGGTTTAACCATTAATCACTGGTCAGAAATGCAAGATTATATCGCTAGCGCCAATATGATGACAGCAGCTGCATTTCGAGGCATTGACTCATGTGCAATAGGTGGATTTGATCACGATAAAGTAATACAAATTTTAGAAAAATATATACCGC
>NZ_LZGZ01000125.1:0-1434 GCF_001690515.1 Gilliamella sp. Fer4-1
CATTGAGCGTTCATTAAGCCATAAGGGATGCCCTTATGATAATGCTGTGGCTGAAGCAACATTTAAAGCGGTGAAAACTGAATTTGTGTCAAACACGATTTTTGATTCACTTGAACAACTCAGGTTACAATTTAATCACTATGTGGATTGGTTTAATTACAATAGGCTTCATTCGTCTTTAAATTACCAGTCACCCATTGAATATAAAATGAATCTATGACTTTATCTTTTTGGTACTAAAAAGTGTGGACATACCACCTGAATTAAAGCAGTTCCTTTCTTACACTTTTATTAAATAATAATTAAAAGCAATGAAGTTATCAAAGTATAGGTAAAAAAATCCCAATAACAAAGTTATTGGGAAAACATAAGGAATAGGAAAACAATGAAATAAATGCATTGTCGGGATACATTATGCCTTTATTTTTTAAAAATGTCTGTAAAGTTATGCGAATGATTGCTTAAATAGTTGGTACCTATTACGTTAAATAATCGTAAAGATAGGCTCTAATTGCCTTTGTCAGAAATTAATATTTAATTTAGCTATAAAAAGAACTCTAATAATGAGTTTAGAAATAGTTTTCCATGTTCAGTTATTTGCCAGTTTTGTTCGTCTTCAATTAAATAGCCTTTTTCAATGGCCATTGTTATTTGTTTATCAACTATCTGTAATGATAAATAAGTCCGTTGTTCAAATTCGTATTTTGGCACTGGCTCAAATAGCCGAAATCGATTCATAAAAAACTCAAAAGGTAACTCTTGTTTTGGAACTTCATAATATTTATCTAAATAACGTCCTTCTAAATACCCTTTTGGATGACGCGTTTTTATGGTGCGGATAATTTTACCATCAGATTGGGTTAATTTGCCATGGGCGCCACAGCCAATCCCCAAATAGTCCCCAAATCGCCAATAATTTAAATTATGTTCGCATTGAAAACCTTTTTTAGCATAAGCAGAGGTTTCATATTGCTGGTAACCGTGTTTAGTTAATAATTGATGACCTTGTTGGTAAATTTCCCAAAGTTTATCGTCATCTGGTAAAACAGGCGGTTTTGAACTAAATAATGTATTGGGTTCAATGGTTAATTGATACCAAGATAAATGAGGTGGATCAATAACAATAGCTTGTTTTAAATCATATATAGCATCATCAATACATTGACTTGGTAACCCATGCATTAAATCTAAATTAAAACTTCTTAAATTTAATGTTTTGGCTAATTTTCCTGCTGTGAATGCTTCTTTGGGATTATGTATTCTCCCTAATTTTACAAGCTTATCGGCTTGAAAGCTTTGTACACCAATGGATATTCGATTGATACCAGCTTGTTGATAACCATTAAACCTTTCTATATCAATAGAATTTGGATTGGCTTCAATAGTAATTTCAGCATCATTATCTACGGGAATGATCTTATTTATATTTGATAA
>NZ_LZGZ01000126.1:0-872 GCF_001690515.1 Gilliamella sp. Fer4-1
AGTCATTATGTTGGCACTATTGCTACACTACAAAGTTAAAATTGCTCATTAAGTTAAGAACAATAATCTGTAGGAATTATTCGCGTTATTGACAGTAATTTGAGAAACGTCCGTCATAAATAGACATAAAAAACAGAACTAACGTAAATCAAAGATTGCGATATGGCACTTATATCATAAAGAAAAATAACTACCACTGATTTGGCTAAACATTTTGATGAATCGTTCAATGATTTGTAACCTGCTAAAAAAGCCTGTTTGAAGCAATTTGTCTTCTTAACCAGTAGCAACAAACGTTATAAAACCATTAATCATGTCATTGATCATTTGGTTAAAATTTAAAAATCGATTAAAGATAAATTAAGACGGCAAGCCCAGTATGCATTTTTCAGGTGATAGGTTTTGTAAAAAATATTCAGGATTCTATACCGTTTGGTGATAAATTAAAACTCTAAGGTAAATGTGTCATAATTGATAAAATTAACGGTGTTGTAATAGAAGATAGCATCGTTGATATTAATAAGCTTGAAGCGATAGCGCCTTGCAACACTTCAAACTGCCTTGCCATCATATAACAATTTATCGCAATTGAAACTGAACTGAGTAATACCACCACTTGCAATTCTAAAGTTGGTAGTCCAATGAGTTTACCTAAAATATAAGTAACAATAGGTAACATAGCCAATTTTAATGTGCAGATAGCTGTTGTAATTAAAAGTTTATCTCGAATTTTATATTCCGCCAGTCCCATTCCTAAAACAATTAATGAAAGAGGTGCGGTCATCTCACTCACCATTTTGGTTGATTTATCGATAAAGTTAGGTAACGGTAAACCAATAAAATTCACTATAATGCCTGTAAAAATTCCAATA
>NZ_LZGZ01000127.1:0-3562 GCF_001690515.1 Gilliamella sp. Fer4-1
TTTATTATCATTTTATAAAATAAAAAATCAAATAAAATCAATAGCTTTTCTGAATTATTTTTGTAGCATAATCATCTTAAGTATGGATCTTGGCAATAGAATTAACTGTTACCTTTAGTTGATAATATAACTATCTCCTAAAACAAGCAGCTTAATTTTCTAGGTGGCTTGTGTGTTAAGTCTGGGATATTTACACAAGGTTAATTTGACAATATCATTTGCTTTATAATAAAAGCAACAAGTTCAATAGTAAAAAAATCAATTAGAATAGAAAGGAATATTATATGCAATGGCTTATTACAGATGAATTTAGGCAAGACTTAAAAAAATTAGTAGCGCTTTTAACTAACAGCCTTGATTTACAATGGATTAATGATGTGATTGATCATTATGAATGGGATGAGGAATTTGAAACAGATTATTTAGTGAGTGAAGACGAACTGATCGCCTTTCGCCAAGTTGAGATATTGGGCGATATATTACAACCAGAATTTATGCTACAAATCGATTGGAAAGAAAGCGTTGATGAGCTTAAATCAGGGATTGCAGATCTATTACTCAATAATTTTGGTGTTAACCGTGTTTCGTTCCCAAATATGCGTCATTACGATAACCGCACAACTGTTTCAAATGATGGAGTGTTAGCAGATTTTAATCGAGAACTTAAAAAACAAGGTTTTAATCTTGCTAATGTCATATCGGGGGATGATAATTTATGGATTATCGTTTACCCAACGACAGCACATAACGAAGTAGAATACCTAATTAATCAATTGGGTAGCGAATTAGAGTAGTGGGATAAATTACTTTACAAACAGGCGTAGCATTGTTCGATCATGGCGTTAAAATGCCATCTGTACCCATTAATGGTTGTTGGTTATTTTGTAATAACTTTAATGCTTTTTCATTTAGTTTATCAAAATAATAAAGGTAAATTTGGTCATAATCAAACTGCTCGACTTTTTCAGCATGATGTTGCTTGGGATTGACCTCAGGGTAAGTCACTGTGTGTAATTGACCGGCGTTATCATAACGATAACGGCGTGGCTGATGTCCTGTGATTTCGGCAAGCTGTCCGTTAGGATTGTAGTGATATTGCTGTTGCCAAATTGGCGTTGGCGAGGTTTGGGTGCTAATATCATAACCATGATAACGTTGATGGGCAATAAGTTGCCCTAGCGGGTCATACTGGTAACGGTTAACTAGTCCATTACCTTGACGACGTTCACACTCTCGCCCTTGTTTATCCCAACGAAAAGCGGCTAATGGCTGGTGGTCGAGTGTCATCCCCATTAGCTGACCCTGATTGTAATGATATTCTAACCATTGCCCATCGGGCAGTTTTGTGCCATTGAGTAAGCCGGTGTTTTCATCGTAGCAATGGCGAGTTGAAGTACATTGCTAGATAGATATTTATTTATTCGGATTTATATATAAGTATCGGCTGTCTAACTTCAAATTAAGTAATTTTACAATTTTAAGTATTTTTTGATATTCTTCAGAGCTAATTTTTACGTCAAAATCTGCAATATGATCACATAATGTTTCAAAAGCTAGAATACTTTCAGAATGATTTATATAGTCAATTGCATAATCAACTATTTCAGGATCCAACCTATCTTTTAATCCGTTTCCAAATTCTTTTATACAATCATTTACTAACATAATATTTAATCCTCTTTAATTTTTCACTTACCTACTTTTTTATAATTTTTGGGAGTAGGAGCATTATCTGGAAATGCTGTTATTACTCTTCCATTTGCGGGTTGATAAATAACTCTTATACGGACTTCATCTCTAATTTCATATGCAACCCACCTAGCTGGCTTACCTGATTTGGTATAAATACTACCAGTTCCTGTTTAAGCATACCATTGTGTATTTGGAGCAGTTGCGATATCACCTATTTCATGAACGATCTTGTCTGCAGACCAATCCTTTGGAAATGTTGTCTTACCAGGATTACCCGGATACATGTGTCCCCCACTTGTTGGTCCATCACCGTATAATATATGTTGTTTAGCTTCTGGTGATAAAATATCTACATATTTTTCATTTTCAGGAGAAATTTTTGAGCCAACCCCCTCAAACCCATTATTTTCAACCTTAATCAACCCTAACGGATCTATCCAATTTATCGGATCAGCATTAACATATTGATAACTATTTAGTCCGCCTAGTTCTTGGGTGATATATCTGCCGGTAAATGGGTAGTAGTAACGGTTTAGGTTGTAATGAAGCCCCGTCTCCTCATCATAATATTGCCCTTGGAATCTTAATGGGTTATCGGGCAGGGAATCTATATCGTCTTGATGGTAGGTTTCGTTTATTATCTGCCCATAGGCATTATACTGGCATTCGTAGAGGGGGTCACCTAAGCTGCCGGTAAGGGCAATGGGTGTTGCCGAGGTGGTCGTTTTGATACCAGTAGAGTTTGATATTGTCTTGCTGTGCATTGCCGTGCACAAGGGCTAATGGGCGGTAAGAGTCTGGCTCGTAAAGGTAGCTTTGCCAGTGTTTATCGTTATTGGTCTCGGCAATAAGTTTATTAGACTGTGGCCTTTTCCACGTTTTTCCACAATCAGGTTACCAAAGCAATTATACTCAAAGTATTTGCCACCAAAAAACGTTTGGGTTTATCATAATATTAACGCTAATAACATCATAGCAAATAGTTAGTTGACACAATAATGATTTAAATCTAGCAAAGTAAGCTAAGTATTAAGCTTGCCTTGCCGATTTGATATGTTAAATTGAATCTAAATTGGAACTTATTCTACAGGCTCTAATGAAACTGCCATTTCTAAAGCCATTTGATTATATTTTGTCCTAAATTTAGCGCTGCCTGAGGTTTTAGCTCATCTAACGCATATACAATACTTGCGCTATAGCCAATCTTAAACAGCTTTGAATCTTTTTTTTGTTGGCATAAATACCAACAGATTGAATTGTTCCATCTTCAAGTAATAAATCAACTGTATTATTAAAATTTGAGGGATCTTGTCCTGCTACATAAGCTTTTTTTATTATTCCTGAAATAAATAATAAAGGTATCCTCCCCTGCTCAATACTATTCCACCACTCCTTTGTACCAAAAAGACCATTAGTGCCATTTAATCCAACGTAAGGCTTTGTATGATCAAGTGTTAAAGCTTGAGTCAAAGAAGCATATTCTGGATTTACTTTTAATTTTTCTGAAAGAAGGTACACCATTTTCATTGGTACTTTTGAATTTTCTAATTTTAATAGCATATTTTTATCTTTATTTTACTTTTTCAAAATGAACAATATTTTCATTAAAAATCTCTATACCTCTACCTTGTCCAAGTTGAGTTGTCATTTGCCCGCCTTCAACTTTAAAACGAGTATTGGTTTTCATTCATTTTCCAGTTTTAATCGACATATTAGAGAAATGAGAAATTATAGAATTTGGTGGTAACGTTAATTATCACCAAATGGACAAAAGCTTTAAAAGGTATGTTTGACAAAGTAAAACCTCTTTCAAATTAATTATTTGTAATTAATTTATACAGCTGAGTTCTTAAATCATCTAATCTGTTAT
>NZ_LZGZ01000128.1:0-5686 GCF_001690515.1 Gilliamella sp. Fer4-1
TTTTAATAATAAATCTAAATTACTAAAAAATAATCAAGCAGATTGGAACAATCTAATATAAAACCTGATTCGCTTCTCAAGTCGGAAATCAATAGATATAATCTATTTAACTGACAATATTTAACTACTTTTTTTCTTCAATAAGTGAAGTATATTAGGCTTATATTTAAAACAAAAGATAAAGGTGAAAAATGTATACTGTAATTTTTGGTCGCCAGGGATGTCCTTATTGTGTTCGTGCTAAAGAACTAGCTGAAAAACTTTCTCAAGAACGTGATGATTTTTCTTATCGTTATGTTGATATTAATGTTGAAGGTATTACTAAAGAAGATCTATCTAAAAGTGTTGGTAAACCTGTTGAAACAGTGCCACAAATATTTATTGATGAAAAACCAATTGGTGGTTGCACCGACTTTGAAGCCTATGCTAAAGAACATTTGGGCTTATTTAAAGAGTAATCAAAATTATCAAGAACTAAGCCACCTTTAGGTGGCTTGTTTAAATAGTCATTATTAGCGACCAGGTAGTTTTTTCCATGTAACTTCGTTACGTAAATAAGTTGGTTCTACATCTTCAACATTAATTATTTCGCTTTTTTGCCATTTATTCTTAGCAAGAACAACAAGATCTTGTGCATGAGGCAATAGAATATCGCTTTGTTTTATATTATTCATCATATTAGGATAAGTTTGCCAACCAGTGCCGGCACAATAGCTATCATTAAGAATATGATCTACTTTTTCTATTACTTTTTCAGGTGCAATAACACATTCTGGAATAACCTCGTGCCATTGTTCGTTGCTATAATGATACTGTCCTAAGTAAACTTCATTCATTCTAGCATCAATAGCTGCAATGACATTTGTTGCATTTTGTGTACGATATGCCCCTTGCGCCAAAGTCATCAATGTAGATACCCCTATCATAGGTTTATCAATGCCTAAAGCTAAACCTTGCGCAACACCAATGCCAATCCTAACCCCTGTAAAACTACCAGGCCCTTGTCCAAAAGCAATTGCATCAACTTGAGAAAGAGAACAATCTGATTGTTTAAGGAGCTTATCAACCATTGGCAATATTTGTTTAGTGTGATCGCGAGCAGATACAACAAAATCATGAGTGATTTCGTTATGGTAAAATAAAGCGACAGAACAAGCTTCTGTTGAGGTATCAATAGCTAAGATGGTATTCATTTTTTTCCAAAATAATTTAATTTTTATAAGACTGTTTAGATAACAAGAAATTAATAACTTTATTTATATCCCGTGTTCTTGGCGATGGCGGCAAACTATTAATAAATGTTGCACCGTAAGGCCTCATAACCAAACGATTATCACAAATAATAACCGCACCACGGTCGTTGTGATGACGAATTAATCGTCCGACACCTTGTTTTAAAGTAATAACCGCTTCGGGTAATTGTACATCATAAAATGCATCACCACCTTGCATTTGGCAATCTTCCATGCGAGCTTTAATTAAAGGATCGTCTGGAGAGGTGAATGGTAATTTGTCTATAATAACACATGACAATGTATCCCCTCTAACATCAATGCCTTCCCAAAAGCTGCTTGTTGCAATTAATAAGGCATTACCGCTATGAATAAACTGCTCAAGTAATTTAACTTTACTTGTTTCACCTTGAACTAACACCGGTAATTTTGTTAACTCTCGAAACTGTTTAGCTAAGGCGTTCATCATCGCATAAGAAGTACATAAGAAAAAACAACGACCATTATTTGCTTCAATAACCGGCAGTAAAATATCAACCAATTTTTCAGCATTTCCCTTTTCATTTGGCGATGGGATATAACGAGGGACACACATAACAGTTTGATGCAAATAATCAAATGGACTTTCTAAAATAAGTGAATCAGCATTCGTTAATCCTAAACGTTTAGTAAAATAATCTAATTGGTTATTGACTGATAGCGTTGCTGAAGTAAAAATCCAACTACCTTTTCGTTCTGTTAATAATTCAGTGAATTTATCCGCTACGGATAATGGCGTTAACGCAAAAACAAAATAGTTATGGCTACTTTCATACCAATAACTAAAGCCAGTTACATTTGTTTCCTGCAACCGTTTTAAAAGTGTATTATATTGGTTAATTCGTTCCAAACAGTTATCTAATGTTGAAGAACGCCCTACAGCCAATAGTAAGACCTCATGACAAAAACTTAGAGCGTCTAAAAGATAAGTTAACTCTTTTTTTATCGCTTCTTGATTAAATAAAAAACGTAAATTACCTTTTGGCGATTGTTGATTGATCGCAATGCGTAAATCTTGAGTACATTTTTGTAGTTTGTCTGCACATTGTTGTAATTGTGACATATCTTTAACCTCAGTACGATAACAGAGGTTAATTTCTTTGGACAGATCAAATAGTTGCCTGCTACTTAGTTGTTGCCCAAAATAATGGCAAGCGAGATCAGGGAGCTGATGTGCTTCATCGAAAATCATTACATCAGCTTTAGGGATAAGCTCACCAAAACCTGAGTCCTTTACCACCACATCAGCTAAAAATAAATGGTGATTAACAACGACAATATCTGCATTTAATGCTCGCTTACGTGCTTTAACCACATAACAATCGTTATAATGTTCACAATCACTACCCAAACAATTATCATTCGTACTGGTTAATATCGGCCAAATTGGATTGTCTTCCGTAACAGTTGTACATTTGCTAATATCACCATCTTTAGTTTTGATTGACCAATTTTTTACACGCGCTAAATCAACACGTAAATCTTTATCAAGATCTCCCGCTGCGGCGTATTGATGATATAACCGCTCTAAACAAAGATAATTAGAGCGGCCTTTAAGTAAGGTTATCTTTCCAGAATAATTCAATGCTTTTTTGATAATTGGCAAATCTTTACTAAATAATTGCTCTTGTAAATTTTTAGAGCCAGTTGAAAGTATTACTTTTTTATCACTACGCAATGCGGGTACCAGATAAGCAAAGGTTTTACCAGTACCTGTTCCCGCTTCAACGACAAGTGAATGTTGTTTTTTTATTGATTCTGAGACTTTACTTGCCATGTTTCGTTGTGGCTCTCTTGCCACAAACCCATCAATAGCTTGAGCAAGCAAACCATTTTCTGAAAAATCATCAATCACTTAAAAGATACCTAATAAAAAGATAAGTTCAATACACAAAGCCGGTCGACTAAGAGTTTTAATAGTTGACATATAATACATCAATGACCTAGCCCAAAAGAAATATAATAGCCCGTTAAGTGAATCATTAGCATTATATTCTATATAATGAATCTATCCTTACATTTATTTCTAACAACTAATAGTAAATTAGATTACATAACATAACATTCAGAGCTAAATACTAATGCCGTAAACTATTTCGTAAATTTAACCCTTAAATAAATTAAATAGTGTTTTACCGATGCTAAATATTTTTTTTGTTTAAACATCAACCGAGAATAAGCGCGTATTGAGGAGGTTTTTTTGTCGTTATATAAAATTAAAGGATCATTCTTCCACGGAGATTTTTCTAAATAAAGATCATATAACTTAGAACGATAAGGCTGATGCCAAGGTTTGTTCTTTGTTATGTAATGAATTAACACAGTATCCTCAGGAACACTAGAGTCCTCATTACCATTGATTGACAATGCTAACAAATTATTACACTTCTTTGCTAATATAATTCTTTTTTCGCCTACTACTATATTTAATACATCTTGGTCAGGATAATGATATTTTTCGCCACTATTTAATAACTTTAATGTTTTTGAAGTAACATTTTCCTGATACCAAAGTGGTATATTAATTAACATCACACCAGAATTAAAATACGTCCCATAGGTTACATGATACTTTGCGCATTGCGAGTCCTGCATATATGGTTCATCAGCAACAGCCGCAACAATAGCATTATTTAGAGAAATTTCATTGATAAAATCAAATTTTTTTAAGCAAAGCGTATCGCTATCAACATAGAGTAATTTGTTAGTGACATCCTTTAAAATCATAGGCGCAATTAAGCGAACGCATGCCGCAATAGGAAACAGCTCAGTATTTTTTTGATCAACTTTAAATTGTTCATTAATAACATATTCAGTTATAGATGTATTATGGGATTTAATGGCAGCAAATTTTTTTCTATTATTATCAGAAACATTATGGGTAAAAATATGGAAATGAATCTGTTGTTCATTATTATTTTCAATTATTGAAATAATATCTACACCTGCTGATAAAGCATAATTGTCATCGAAACACAAAAGAATATGTAATATACTTTCGTTATCCCAAAAATCACATGAGAGTAAAAAATTCTTTTTATTAATAAATTTATCAACGTTAACCATAACATTACCCCTTAACGTTTTTTGCAAGTTTTATGCTTCAAATAAATCAAATAATATTTGAATGCAGCAAAATATTTATGCTGACTAGCTAGTAATTTTGCATACCGTCTAGTGGTTGATGGTGCGTTTTCATTGGCTAACAATAATTTATCTTTTGCCCATGGAGATAATTCGATATAACGTCGATACAGTGAAGTGATATAGAGCTGGTACCACGGTTTATTACCTGTGACATAATGGATAATTGCGCTATCATCGCTAATAAGGTTATCTTCTCCTCCTCCCACAGTAAGTGAAGTGAGTCGATTGAAACGCCTAGGTAAAAATACTGTTTTACCTTGCATTAAAATATTTAAAACATCTTGATCCGCAAACTTGTATACTTTACCACTGTTAATCATTGCAAAGGCTTTTTCAGTAAGATTATTTTGCACCCACATATCCGTATTAATATAAATCATTCCAGCATTAAAGTATTCACCATGAGAAATACCACAGGCAAGACATTGTTTTTCTTGCGTCTTATCAACATCAGGAACTACTGCTGAATATTTATTAGTTAAATCGGTATTAATTAATTCATTGAGATTATCGGTACATAACACATCACAATCTAAATATAAAACTCGAGAAGTAACTTTATTTAGCATTTGTGGGACAATAAATCGTAAACAAGTTGATGCTGAAACATGTAAAACTAATGTATCGGGGTTTATTGAAAAATTATCACTAATTTCATAACAAATTATACTAATATTTTCTTTACTTAATTGATTAAATATTATAATTTTCTCATTAGAAACATTATTAGCAAATAAATGGAACACAAGATTTTTATCAGGATTATTTAAGATTACTGAAGACATAGCAATACCTGCTGGCATTGCATAATTATCATCAAAGCAAAATGCTATATGTAAAGTATTTAATGATTCTATAGTATTATTAAATAATGTTCTAATTTTGCTAATAAAAAGATTTTCTGCCATTTTTTGCCAATTTTTCAACTATGTTAAAGGTTAAAGAACTATTCTATTGTAACATAAGTTAAATTAAACAATGAAGTAATAATCAATTTTATGTTGACATATTAATTTGGTAATGACTAAATAACGCGGTTGAGTTTTTAAAGAGTATTAGAAATGAATAACAGAATTAACATTGCATATTGTACTGATTCAAATTATATTGAGCATGTAGGTGTGTCGATTACCTCTATTATGCTTAATAATATGCATAATAATATTCATTTTCATATTTTTTTATACGATGTATCTCCCAAAGACCAACAAAAATTACAAAAAATTAGCCCATTAATTAATATCTATATTATTCCTTTTGAAGAGCTA